>SLLY01000004.1 GCA_007133845.1 Candidatus Woesearchaeota archaeon | reverse complement strand
TTTCAACTCTTCGTCCTCTTCAGAATCGTCTTTCAACTCTTCGTCCTCTTCAGAATCGTCTTTCAACTCTTCGTCCTCTTCAGAATCGTCTTTCAACTCTTCGTCCTCTTCAGGAAGTTCCTCTAGATTCTCATCCATTTCTTCTTCATTTTGAATTTCATCAGTATCTTTTTTTGCCATATTTGTATATTAGAATTAATTGTTTTTATAGTTTAGGGTGTTGTCCACTAATTCCAGTAAAAAATTATTTTTTTACTTTGTATGTTCCGCCTTCTATTTTTATTGCGTGCCCGTTCGAGATTGCTTTGGCTATTTTATTTCTAGCGGAATTGAGAAGTCTGTTAAATGTAGGCTGAGATATTTTCATTTTTTTTGCAGCTTCAATCTGATTTATCCCTTTTTCATCTTTTAATCTAAAAGCTTCAAATTCATCCATCGTTAAAACTACTTCTTCTAATTCAGTTAATCTTATTCCAGCCGGCTTGAAATAAGTTACATTAGGTTTTCTTTTTATGAATCTACATCTCTTTGGCCTAACCATTATTTTTCTTTTCTATATACTCTTTAATCTCTTTTATTCTTTTCTCTATGTATTCTTTTTCCTGTTCAAGTGCTTTTATGTCTCCTTTCAAAAGTTCTTTTTCCTCTTCTTTTGTTATAACAATTGGCTCTTCTAAGAAAGGACAAAATTGTCTTCTTCCAAAACCTCTTCCAAAACCTCTTCTATCTCCATATCCACAAGGACCTAATCCTCTTCCAGTCAATGGACCGTCTCCTCTTGGGCCAGTTCTATCAAATCTTGGCATATTTATCACCTCTTTTTATTTTTCAAGCATTCAATATAATGCTTGTTATAAATATATATTCATAACTACTATATAAATGTATTGGATATATATTCATAATAAAATTATTCTATTATTTTCTTCAAATCTTCTTTAAGAACGTCTTTTAAATTAGGATTGTAGATTGCCGCGGCAGGATGATACATAGGAGCTATTTTTATTTCTCCAAAAAGAGTGGAGACTTTGTAGATTTTTCCGTGTTCAACAGAAATTCCATCAAATTTTAAATTATATCTTTCAAAAATTGTCTTTGTTGCATGCCTTCCTAATGGAATAATTATTTTTGGTTTTATCTCTTTTATTTCTAAGTCTAAAAAAGGATAAAATTGATTTATTTCTTCAGGAGTTGGATCTCTATTTTTAGGAGGACGGCATTTTACAATATTCGATATGTATACATCTCTTCTGTTTAAATTCACGGTTTTTAAAAGTTCATCTAAAAATTTTCCAGCTCTGCCAACAAAAGGTTTTCCCAATCTGTCTTCATTAAAACCTGGTGCTTCCCCTATAAACATAATATTTGCATCAAGAGGACCGTCTCCAAATACCACATTTTTCCCATTGCACAATTCGCATTTTTCTTTTATTATCTTTTTCTGTTTTTCTACATCCATTTTATTTTACCCTGTTTTTTCATACCCTCGATTTCTTTTTCTATTTCTTTTGTATCTCCCAAATAATATTTTTTAATTGGTTTTAACTCATTATTCAATTCATAAACTAATGGAAACCCCGTTGGTATATTGAATTTAGCTATTTCTTCATCACAAAGTTCATCTAAAAATTTTACAACCGCTCTTAAACTATTTCCATGTCCAGATATTATAACTTTTTTTCCTGATTTTATGTTGGGTAAAATTTCCTCTTTCCAATATGGAACAAATCTGTTAATAACATCTTTTAAACATTCAGATTTTGGAATTTCGCTTTTTTTCAAATGTTTATATTTAGGATCCTTTCCAGGATAGTCATGATCCGATTCTTTTAATTCTGGAGGCCTAATGTTATATCCTCTTCTCCACTTATGGAGTTGCTCTTCACCAACCTTTTTAGCCATTTTATGTTTATATTCTCCTTGTAGTATGCCATAATGTTTTTCATTCAAACGCCACGTTTTTTTAACTGGAATCCACATCAAATCCATTTCATCTAAAAGAATCCATGCTGTTCGTATAGCTCTTTTTAATAATGAAGTATATACAATATCGAAAGTATAACCCTCCTCTTTTAGAAGTTTTGCAGCTCTTTTAATTTCTTTTATGCCTTTTTCGGTTATGTCTACATCAGTCCACCCTGTAAACCTATTTTCTTTATTCCATTCACTTTCACCATGTCTTAATAGAATTAATCTAATCATATTAACACCCATTTCTCTTATGAATGAAAATCATTACTTAATATATAAATGGTTAGTTTTTTAAAATAACAAAAAACATATAAATAAATTACACATTTTTAATTTATGGGTGCTAATAAATTAGATGTAAAATTAATTGCGTATACACAATGTAATAAAGAAATCGGACCCGAAGAGATTTGTGCTTTTGGTGCTATGGGGTGTCATTCTGAAGAATCCTCCATTAATCTTATTAATGAATTTTTAAATACAAAAAACAAAGATGAGATTAATGAAACTTGTAAAACTGTTTTTGACAAGAGTGCAGCAATCGGACATGGTTCTGTTTTAGACCAATCATATTTTACATTTTCAATTGAAAATCTTCCTAGATTAGCTACACTTTTTATATGTACGCCAGAATATCTTTCGCACCTTCAACAATCTATGAGGTTTGTGAGTGCAAAAAAAGGATATACTCTCCCAGAATCAATTGTCAATTCAAACATGAACGATAAAACAGAAAAAATTTTGAAGGATTCTTTTGAGGTTTATGAAACACTTGTTGAAAAGGGTTTACCTATTGAAGACGCAAGATATTTACTTCCATTATATTCAAAAACTAATATACAAACGACAGGAAATGTAAGAGAATTAGGACATCTATTTTATATGGCAGATAGTCACAAAATACCTTCTTCTGTGAAAGAAGTAATAAATCAAATGAAAGAAAAATCAGATAAAACGGCACCAAATCTTTTTAAATATTGGAAAAAAGATATAAATTATTTTGCAACTTATCCATCCGCCCAACTTTTCATGGAAAATAAAACATTTGATGAAATTATAAAACAAAATAATTACCCGGAAAATGTGTTGTATGTTGATTATGAAATTTCTAATGAATCTTTTAAAAAAGCAATTGTTGAAAAAAACGAAGCAGAATATGCAAATTTAAAAAACATTCACGATTTGGTAAAAATGGAAGGATTTTTAATTCCTATGTCTGTTGCATGTTTTCATCAAGCTATACGTCAAAGAACTTGGAATCACACAATTGAAGATTTTTATTCTGCAGCAGAAAGAAGAAATTTTGTTATACCTCCCTCAATAAAAAATTCAGAATATTTGGAGATGTATAAAAATCAAAACGAAGAAATGTTTTCTTTATATGAGGAATTAATAAAAGAAGGAATTCCAAAAGAAGAAGCTATAGGTGTTCTTCCTCACTCGATGGAAATATATGATTTCATTCATATAAACGGGTTTAATGCAATCCATTCTATAGGAAAAAGACTTTGTAAAAAAGCTCAGTGGG
This sequence comes from Candidatus Woesearchaeota archaeon, assembly GCA_007133845.1. Classification (GTDB taxonomy): domain Archaea; phylum Nanobdellota; class Nanobdellia; order CSSed11-243R1; family CSSed11-243R1; genus CSSed11-243R1. Next base: position 1,129 of record SLLY01000004.1, on the reverse strand, counting down.
AAATAAGAAAAATTGCAAATGATATAGCTGAAATCATAAAAGAAAAAAATCCTAACCTTGGAAATTATGCATATCCTCAAGGTATTGTATACAAAGAATGTCCTGAGGAAAAACCTTGTGGTTTATGTTACAATATAACGAAAAGGCCTGAAGATGAAAGACATTAAAAAATTTAGCGCGGTTTTAATAGCTTCGATTTATGTAATATCTGTTTCTGTTATCTCTATATACATTTATCAAGCTCTTTTGAACGCGGGTTTATGCACACCTAGTGATGTCTGTTTAATGAGAATCCCAATTTATTATTTCATTCCGCTTTTTTCAGCAATTGGTTTAGCTACAGGTGGAATAATGTTTTATTTGATATCGGAAAGAATCGACACAAAATTAAAAAAATATAAGAAAAAACAAAAACAAAAAATAAATGAAATTTATTCAAAACTTTTAAGCGATGAGGAAAATAAAATTTTTAATCTTTTGAAAAAAGAGAAAAAAATTAATCAAGCAGATATATCAAAAAAACTTGGGATGTCTAGAGTAAAAGTTTACAGAAACATTAAAAAAATAGAAGAAAAAAATTTGGTAGAAAAAAAGAAGGATAGAAAATCTGTAACTATTTATTTGAAAAAATTAAAATAAGTTTTTTACAATTTACTTATAATTTAACCATAACACTTATATCTAAAAATAACTTATTTAATAATAATGAATAAGAAAATTTTAACAATTGGATTAGCTATTTTAATAATAACTATTGCAGGAGCTGCAACTGTTTCATTTATTTTTCCATATTTACCTTTGGAACCTCCAATAGCAGACGATACTGGACATAGTGAGGAAGGAATTCAGGCAGTAGTCCAAGCAAACAATAAATTTGCATTCGATTTTTATCATGAACTCGCAAAAATAGAAGAAGAAAACATTTTTTATTCTCCTTATAGTATCTCGTCTGCATTAGCTATAACTTATGAAGGCGCTAAAGGAAGAACAGCAGAAGAGATACAATCGGTTTTTCACTTTCCAGAAATAGATGATTTAAGACCAAACTTTGCAGCAATTTATAATCAATTAAATAAAAGAAGGGCACCTTATGAATTAAGAACTGGAAATGCATTATGGGCTCAACAAG
>SLLY01000031.1 GCA_007133845.1 Candidatus Woesearchaeota archaeon | reverse complement strand
TGAGAGTGAGAACAACGATGAGGAAGAAAGCAGTGAAGATAGTGAAGAAGATAGCGGGGATGAAGGGGAAGACAACGAGGACGATGATAGTGCAGGCTCAGGCACTGAACGACCATCAGACCCGTATGACCATGATGATGCTTTTCAAGACAGGCTAATTGTTAATATGCTTAGCAATATGCTTAGAGTAAAAGGTAAATCTCTCCACGAAGAAGGTCCGGTAATCAGCGTCGAAGTTGAAGGTCCAGCTGGAACTCCGAGAAGAGTTTTCATCAGAAACCCATATTACCGGGGACCAGACCCGATGAAAGAAGTTTTATGGCATTACAACAATCCGGACGGAACCAGAGGGTTCGTTAGAAATCCATTCGCTCCCGGTGCTGACACACAGAAACAGGATGAACTCAGAAAGTTCATTGAAATGGGTGGAGTAATAGGTCCTAGATGGGACCCGAGATTTAATTGATGAGAGAAAAGGAGAGTTTGATGAAATTTTTGAAAATATTGACGATCTTAATGATTTTAGTTTTTATTGCGGGTTGTCCGAGTAAGAGTAAGAAAAAAGAGGTGGTTAATGAAAAGATAAGTGAGGAAGTCAAGATAATAGATGATGTTGAGTTAGCTAAAAATCTTTTTGAAAAAGATAAAGAAAGAATAAACAGGGAGTTAACCAAGAAGGAGGAACGGTATAAATCTTTTTTTCAAACCACTCTTCTTTTAACAAAAATGATCGAGAAAAACCCTGAAAACTGTTCTTTGTATGCTTTTAGAGCTTATTTAGCTGCCTTGGGTCGATCCGATAAGCTTTTGTTCCCTTCTTTGGAATTGTTAGAAAAGTTCAATCCGCAACATTGGTCAACAAACTTGCTTATCGCATATATTTATTATCAAAAATGGAACGATGAGAAAACGATGCTTTATTTGAATAAAACTCTTGATGACTATTGCAGTGACAAAAAAAACTGTTCAAGCTCATCTGATGAAGTTGTAAGAATTATTTCTAATGTAAAAGAGAGAGTAAAAATAGATGCCGAGAAAAGAAAAAACACTCTGTCAAAACTGGAGTTGGACAACCATCCCGGTTGTTTTTTTATGGAACTTAATCAGCATGAGAACCTTGATGATGAAGAAGTTTTTTGGAGTGGAGATTGTAAAAACGATTTAGCTGAAGGCAATGGAATTTTAGAGTATAAGATAAGTGGAAGCAAATATAAAGTTTCGATGGAAAAAGGATATGTGGATGGAGACATTGAGATTGAAGCAAAAAGTGGAGTCAAATGGAAAGGAAAGATGAAAAACGGTTTTAGAACTGGAAAATGGGAATATATTAAAAACGGCAAGGTTTTATCAACCGTTTATTATGATCATAAAGATGAAGGAAGAGCTAACGGAAAAATAGTTGAAATAATAACAAAAACTACAGAAGAAGGAGAAAGGAAGAAAATAAAAATTGAAGGAGAGATGAGAAAAGGAGTTCCACTGAGAAAAGGATTTTCTTTACCATCAGATGAAAGTGGTAAAGAATATTCATTTACAATATACAGACATACACAGGAAACAGGACGCGATTTCAAGCTATTTGGCGGAAAAATAGAAAACACTTCAAAAGCACTTGAAAAAGCTCAGAGTATTCTTTCAAAAGAGCTTAATGTTCTTAACGAACTTTCTGATGAAGTTTTGAAAAAAAATTCTAATTGTAAAATTCCCGGCGATCTTGATTCTTTTCTTGAAACAATGTTTCTGGATTAAATATCAGGATTAAAGAAAAATATTTGTTGAATTTCCTGCGTGACGAAAGAGGAAATGTAGTTGCATTAACAGATGAAAATGGTATAAAAGCTTTGTTTTCTGAAAGGTTGTAATAAATATTTTACCTTTCTCCAAAAAATATAGCATGGTGTGTATGTTGAAAGAAGTATTGTGGCACTACAATAACCCAGACGGAACAAGAGGATTCGTCAGGAACCCATTCGCCCCCGGTGCTGATACACAGAAACAGGATGAACTCCGAAAGTTCATTGAGATGGGTGGGGTAGTTGGACCGGGATGGGATCCGAGATTTAATTGATTGTAGAAAGGAGATATTGATGAAGTTTTTGAAAATATTGATGATCTTAATGATTTTAGTTTTTGTTGCAGGTTGTCCGAGCAAGAAAAAAGAAAACACTTTTGAACCAAAAAAAAATGAAACAAGCAATTTTCAAGAAGATTTTTTGCAAGATTTTAAAAGTAAGTTCGATGATAATCCTAACTACAAAGATGTTTTTGTTTCTTTTGATAAAGCGATGGCATATTATTTAATAACTCAGCCACCTGAGCTTATAAAAAACAAAAAAGAAAAAAATAGGAATTTAAAGAACAAGATGGGTGTTTTTGTTGGTTTGTTATCAGATATTATTTCTGAATATCCTGAAAGATGCTCACTTTATAATTTAAGAGGCTATATCTCGGCTATTGCAGGAACAAGGGATGATTTTTTATTTAATAATGCAGATATGCTTGAAAATTTTGATTTAAGTGATTGGTCGGCTAAAATTCTTATTGCTTACAGTTATTTCCAAAAGTATGACGACAATAAAGCTTTGAGTTATATTGATTCTGCTTTAACATCTTATTGTAATGAAGAGTTGGGAAATGATTGCTCGGGTTCTTCTAAAGATCTGGTTTTTAAAGTTATAAATGATTGGAAAAGAAGCATAACAAAGGAGCAGGAAGAAGTTCTTTTCGATATCTCAAAGTACAAGTTGGACAATCATGACAATTGTTATTTCATGGAAACAAATGCTAAAAATAAAGAAGGAGAATCTGTATCCTGGAGTGGAAAATGTAAAGATGGATGGGCGGAAGGAAAAGGAGAGTTGGTTTATGAGAAAAGCGGGAACAGGATAAAAGTATTTATGAAAAAAGGGTTCATGTCTGGAAAAATAAAAATCACCTTTATAAGTGGAAATTATGCCACTGGAAAAGCAAAAAATAGTATACCTGTAGGGCGTTGGAAAGTATTTAATAAAGGTGATGAGGTGATTCAGGATGTTTACAGGGATGAAAAAGGAAGAGTTAACGGGGAGGGTTTTTACATTGTTTATTCTGACGACAATTTGAGTGTAAAGTTTCATGGAGAATACAAAAACAATTTCCCTGTTAGAGGTGGAAAACTTACTTGCCAATACAAAGGTGAAGCTCCGAAAGAAAAACCGTATGTTGTTCACAGGTTTACAATGCCTGATGAAAAAAGATTAAACCACAAGCTTCAACCTTTATGCGGTTTGCCTGGTGAAAGTGAAGAGGATTGGAAAAATAACGAAAATCTTTTTAAAATAGCAGAAGAAAAAGAACTAAATAGAATAAAAAAGATTATCAAAAACAAAAATTTGGATGGAAATAATTGTACGGTTGAAAAAGGGTTTAATTTTGTAGCCGATTATTTAGAAAAAATGAAAAAAGAAATATGAGAGCAAATCCCTCCACGAAGAAGGTCCGGTTATCAGTGTTGAAGTCGAATGTCCGGCTGAAACTCCAAGAAGAGTTTTTGTCAGAAACCCATATTACCGAGGTCCAGATCCAATGAAAGAAGTATTGTGGCATTACAACAACCCTGACGGAACAAGAGGATTCGTCCGCAATCCCTTCGCCCCCGGTGCTGACACACAGAAACAGGATGAACTCAGAAAGTTCATTGAGATGGGTGGGGTGGTTGGACCGAGATGGGAATCAAGAAGGTTTTAAAAAAGGAGTTTTAGTATGAGAAAAAGAAAAAAAATAACGATACTAATTATTTTTTTTGTGTTTTGTCCTTTGTTTTCAAGTGATTGTGTAACTAAGGTGATATGGGATTCAGAAAGGCAGATTTTTGCTTGCAGAAGTAAAAAAAACAGGGAAAATATTTTGTTTTTAGATGAAAAAGGAACGGTTGTATACGAGTCCGACTATTTTTGGGTATCGCCTTTAATAGATGGATTTTCCCTTGTTGCAAAATTGGATGACACAAAAAACAGAAAGTACGGGTTCATTAACGAGAAGATGCAAAAAGCAATAGAAATCAAGTATGATTTTTCGTGGTTGTTCAAGGAAGGATACGCCAGAGTCAAAAAGAATGACCAGTGGGGATATATTAACAAAAAAGGTGAAGTAGTCATACCTGTTAAGTTTGATGAAGCAAGAGATTTTAATTATGGAATAGCAGTTGTTAAATTTGATGGCAAGTATGGTCACATCAATTACAAAGGAACTTTTATAACAAAACCTGTGTATGAAGATGCTGGCAGATACACGCTTAAAGACTGTGAAACTCAAGTAGGACTAAACGGTTGGCTTATGGTTAGTTGTAAAGGCATAGGGCTGTTTCCCACGGGATTGAAGGCTTCGGACATTAATAAAAATGATTTGTCAGGTATTTTAGATTTAGGAGATAAAACACCTGTGGACCCGGATGGACTGTTCCCTGTAAAAATTGATGGAAAGTGGGGTAAAGTGGATCAAAAAGGAAATATTATTGTCAAGCCTGTTTATCGCTCGATAGATACACTTCCTAAAAAAACAAAAGCTGTCTTTCCGGAAAAAACAAAAGAGTAATTATTTTTGCTTCTTATCTCAAGAAAATGTAACATAGTTAGGACTAGATAAGGAAACTCAATGCTCGAAAACAAAAACACTTCCCTCCACGAAGAAGGTCC
>SLLY01000058.1 GCA_007133845.1 Candidatus Woesearchaeota archaeon | reverse complement strand
TCTTTTGAAAGATTTTCTTCTTTTGATGTCATATCTATCAATTCTTTTTCACTTTCTTTTAACTTAAATTCCATTTTTTTTATGTTTGATTTTTTTTCATCAATTTTTTCTAACATATTTTTAATTTCTATGATAGATTCCATATACTCTTTATTTTCATTTATGATATTTTTCAACTCTTTTTTAGAATCTTTTATTCTATTCAGTAATGAATCTGTTTTAGAAACCTCTCCTTTGAATCCTACGTTAGCAATTCCCATACTTTTCATTAGAGAAGAAGATTCACATTTTTTAAAAACTTCAGAGACTTCTCTTTCATATTCTATCATATCTTCCCATTTTTTCATTTTTTGTTTTATCTCAAAAAACTTTTTGGCTGCAAGAGAAATCTTTCTTACAACATTATATCTACCACCAATTACTTTTTGTTGGAGTCTTGGGTCCATCTCCTTTGTGAGCTCACTTTTCTCGAATTTTTTAGAAAAATCTAGAAGTTCTTTAAAATTAGATTCGATTCTATTTACACTTTTTTGAATGTCTTCTTTTATACTATCTATTCTTTTTTTACGCATTTCTTTTACGCGATTTTTTAAATCTTCAAGGGATAATTCTTCTTCTATCTCCGGCTTTTTCTTTTTGAATATTTTTAATAAGTCAAACATATTAATAGAAATTATTAATGGTTTATTAGTTATTCGATATTTTTACAAAGCAGGTATTGTAAATAAGAGGAATAAGCATATACCTATTGTTGCAATCCAAATTCTTTTATCCCACCTCATTACTTTTGCACCATCTAAAGGACCAAATGGAATCATATTGAAAAGAGCTAGCCATACATTTACAATTGCTGCCATTGAAAAAACTTGTGATGCAAATAATAAAGTCAATCCAGAAAAAATAACTGCTAATATTATATTTACAACAGCTCCTGCTATGCCTATCTTACCTATCTTTTCATTCGAGAGATTTATGTATTCATAACCTAAGCCTTTTTCTTTTACATTTGAAATCATTACTGCGCCTGGCGCTGCAAATACAAAACCACCCTTACTCATCACTGCAAGCGCAACAGCGAAAAAAAGTCCAGTTGGCCAAGCACGGTATTCTGCCCAACAACCATATTTTTGTGCGACAAGTTTATGTCCAAGTTCTTCATGAAGTATAAACGCAAAACCCACTATTATAAGCGAATTGATAAAAAACATTATATTATAATTAAAACCGGGATAAATCTGCTCCCTGTATAATATTAAAGAAAATGCGAAAGATAATGCAATTGTAGATACGAATAGATGAATCAATTCTGTTTTGCTAAATTTGAAATATTTTAAGTTCATGTTATTTTACCTATGTTTTTTATTAAATAAATTTGGTTTATTAATTTTCCTAAAACTTTATATATTTGCGACTGATAAGTTATTAAACATCAGGGGTGATTAAAATAGGTTTTGGAAAAAAACATTGTCTTAACACAAGCACAACTTATTATTCTCCATGGGTAGATTTGCCAGGCATACCTTTTGGACGTTTCTGTTTATATCCTGTGGAAGCAGAACTGTTAAAAACTTCTCAATTCAAGAGACTGAAAAATTTAAGCCAGCTAAGTTTTTGCGATTCTATTAGTGAAGACTGTATAGGCAATCCCGGTGCAAATTATTCTAGATTATTACATTCTTTGCAAACAGCTTTTTGGGCAAGAGCACAATTTGATGGAACCACAATAGAATATGAGCCAATGCAGATCACTTCTGAGGTTAGTGCATTGCTACATGACATAGGACATACATGTTTTTCACACGCCCTTGAATCTGAAGCAACGATGAACCACGAGAAAAAAACAGTTGAAATCATAAAAGAAACTGAGATAATTGACATTTTGGAAAAACATGATATCGATACCAAAACAGTTCTTAAATCTGTATTGAAAAATGATAATTTTGAATCTCAAGCTGTTCGGGGGACTCTTGGTGCCGATAAGATTGCATATACTATCTACGATTCTTTTGTTTCTGGCGTTTCGAGTGAACTTCTCGAGTCCGAGTATATAAGACCCAGGATTTTAACTCAAACAGCTTATAATCTAAACGGCAAACACTGTCACAGGATTTGCGAGGACACACCCCAAGATTTATTTTTCAATTATTTAACAACATTTTTTAAGAATAGAACTGAGTTGTTTCAAAATGTTTATGGAGGACCAACAAACAGCAAGAAAGTTACAATGCTTAAAAATTTGGTGCAAATAGCTTTAGAGGAAAATGAAATTGTAGATGATGATTTATTTACAACGGAATTCTGGTTGTTACATAAATTGCTAAATTTTGAAAAAACAAAAGAACATACAAAAAAATTAATTGAAGAAGAACTTTTGGAAACTGCGTTAGCGATTCCAGGAAATGAAGAAACAGGAAAAATTCTGGAAGAATATAGAAACGATAGAGACAAAAGATTAGATTTTGAGGAAAGTATAGGCGGATATATAGACATCAATCCACTTTCAAAGTTTCCAAAGGCAGAATTTTATATTTTGATAGATGGAAAAAATCTTGAAATAAATGGCACTGAAATAATGGGTGATTACTCTGGATACATAAAAAGCTTGGCATCTTCTTTTGTTTATGATTTTACATGTATGGAAAAATTTTATAATTCACAGATTTTAAATAGAGTTGTAGTTTTTGCCAAACCCGGAAATGATTTGGAGGCTGTTGCTAAAAGTGCAATTTCTGAAATGGGTTTGGAAGAACCTGAAAATTATGTTTCATTGTATGCATTTTCTCAAGAAGGTTTTTAATTAAGTATTAAAAATTTTTTTAGCGTTTTCAAAAAGTTGTTTTTGAACCGTGTCAAAATCTATTTTTTTTGTTTCTGCAATTTGTTTTATAACCAAAGGAATATTTGTGGGGTCGTTTCTTTCTTTATCGGGACCCAAGTAAGGAGAATCCGTTTCTGATAAGAGTTGTTGGATTGGAATTTTTTTAACCAAAGCTTTGAAACCACCACTTCGTATAATGATTGGAGGTATTGAAAAATAAAAACCATTTTTTATACCCTCGCTAGCAAGATTTAAGCTTCCACCGAAACAGTGCAGTATTACTGGAACGTTTGCCATCATAGATAAAATTTCAATGGTTTCTTTTTCAGCTTTTCTAGAATGAATATTTAATGGGAGCTTATTTTTGTTTGCAAACCATATAATTTCTTTGAATCTTTCAATTTGTCTTTTCTGTTTTTCTTTGTCTTTAATCCAATGAAAGTCCAAACCAACTTCACCTATACCAGCAATTTTTTCAATATTTTTTTTAATAAAATCTATTTCATCAAAAAATTCTTCATCAGAAATCTCTGCGGTTTTTGTAGGATAAATACCCATACATATTTTTACATTAGGATATTTCAACAAATCTAAGGATTTTCTATTTCCTTTTTTATCTCCACTACAGTTTATTACAAAAATCTCTTTTTCCTCACAAATTTTTAGAATTTCATCTCTGTCTTTGTCAAAAATTTCCTCGTTCAAGTGTGCGTGCACGTCAACATATTTCATTTTATTAGAATAATAATTTAAACTTTTAATGTCTTTGTTTTTAAATATTATCAGAAAAGATTTTAAAAACTCAAATTTAATGAATTCATATGAAACTTATAATTATTCGTCACGGAGAAACCGAGGAGAATGTAGCAGGCATTATTCAAGGACATCTTCCCGGAAAGCTTTCTAAGAACGGTATTACTCAAGCAAAAAAGGTTGCTTTGAGGTTTAAAGATGAAAAAATAGATTACATATATTCAAGTGATTTGGCAAGAGCTGCAGACACAGCAAAAGAAATAGCGAAATATCATTCCGAAACTCCCATTGAATTTGTTAAAAATTTGAGAGAAAAAGATTTAGGAGAATTCGCTGGCAAAAGAAAAGAAGAAATAAAATATACAGGCGATGAAAAAATAACGTTTGTTGAACCACGAAATGGAGAAACAACTAAACAATTGTTTGAAAGAGCAAAAAAAGTTCTAGATGAAACAATAAAAAGACACTCTGAGGATGTGGTTATGTTCGTATGTCATGGTGGAATCGGAAAAGCTTTGATTGCGGCAATTAATGGAAAAGAAAAATTTGACTTTGAGGAAATTGAACGTTTGCATAACACTAGCGTTAATATCTATGAAATAGATAAAGAAAAGAACAATGAATTGTTATGTTTTAATTGCATAAATCATCTTGATTTAGATGATTGAATAAGTGATAATTATGAACATAGAAGTTGAAGTGCGGAGTTTTGTTTCAAAAGATAAGTTTGAAGAATTGTTAACTTTTTTTAAAGAGAATGCTGAACTGATTAAAGATGATTATCAAGAAACTTTTTATTTTGATTGTAAACAAGATTTGAGAATTCAGAGAAACAAATTTTATTCAAAAGTATGGATAAAAAAAGGAAAGATTCACGACGGTCATAGGGAAGAAATTGAAATAAAATTTAAAAGAGAAGATTTTGAAAATCTTAAAAAAATATTCTTGTCTCTTGGTTATAACATAGATATAAAATGGTTAAGAAAAAGATTTCAATTCAAATGGAACGATATAACTGTTTGCATGGACGAAACTAAAGGATATGGATACATAATTGAGCTTGAAAAAATGTGCTCTGATGAAAACAAAGAAAGAGAATATGTAATTCCTTT
>SLLY01000056.1 GCA_007133845.1 Candidatus Woesearchaeota archaeon | reverse complement strand
GAATACGATGATGAAGAATATAATGATGAAGATGAAGAATATGATGATGAAGAAGATGACGATGATTATGAAGACGATGACGATTGGTAATTAAATGTGTTTAAAAAAACATATCTAATTCTTTTTTTTATTTATTTTGGATAAAGTTATAAAATAAAATGTTATAATATATAGTATGGTAAAAGAAATTGAGGAAGAGGTGTGTATAGACCTTATTGGAACATTAAAACAAATAAAATATGCTGTTGATGCGGAAGACGCGGAAAGTTTGAAAGAACTTAGTAATCACACGATACATTGTTCTTCAATATATCTTGAAAAACGTGCACTTTACATAGCAATGATAACTTATTCTTTAAGCAGAATTATAGAAAAAGGCCCTATTAAAAAAGCTAATAAAAAAGAATTTGAAGATTTTACAAAAAATATGAAAAACAAAATTGAGAATTTAATAAATTTTTTAGAAGAAAGAAAATTTCAAAAAATCGATGAATGTATAAAAAAAATGTTTAAGGATGTTTCTAATTTTGATAAATATTTTGGAAAGTATATCAAAGATGTTCTAGATTTTTCTAGAATACAAAAAGGAACAAAAATATATGAACATGGACTTTCTCTATCAAGCGTTGCAGAACTTATAGGAATTTCAAAATGGGATCTCATGGAAAAGGTGGGAGAAACTAAAGAGTTCGATAGTCCTCCCGAAGATATTAAAGAAAGATTTCAAAGATTAAAAAAAATAATCGAGGGTAAGTGATAATAATGACTGTTTTAGTAGTTGATTCATCAACAATAATTTCGTGTGCAATAAATTGTCTAATGTGGGTATTCGAAAGGCTTAATGAAAAAGGTATAAAATTCGTAGTTCCAATGGCTGTAAAAAAAGAGGTTGTAGACAGTGGAATTAAAACGAAAAAATACAAGTATCAATCAATAAGGGTTTTAGAGGCTTTTTCAAAGGGTGTTTTCGAAGTATACACAGAAAATGTAGAAAAAGAAACATCTGAAATTCTTAATTATGCTAATACAAGTTTTTACATAAAAAACAAGCCTATGAAAATATTACATAGAGCAGATGCAGAAGTGTTAGTATTAGCTAAAAAAATAAACGCAGACGGCATATTAGTTGATGAAAGAAATCTTCGCCTATTGATAGAACACCCAGATTCATTAAATAGTCATTTAGATAAAAAATTTCACACTAAAACAAAAATGATTGAAAAAAATGTATTATTAGTTAAAGAAAAAATTGGTGGAAAAGAAATGATCCGATCTGTTGAATTGATAGCTTACGCATATAGTAAAGGTATCTTTGATGATATCATAAGTGTTTGTTCTACTAGTGAAAAAAATTGTAGAAAAGAAATTGTTGAAGGGCTATTGTATGCTTTAAAATTTGCGGGGTGTGCAATATCTTTTAATGAAATAAATGATTATGTAAATTTACTTAAGTGATACAAATGAAAAAAGATATATTAAAAAAACATAATGAAGTAAAAAGAATTCATAAAAAAAATAGTGAAAAATATTTAATAGTGCTTATAATTCTACTTGTTTTGTTCTTTTTACTTTCAATATCCGCACTTTTATTTGCACTATCGATTTAATCAAAAGCTATTTTTAAAAAACTGCTTTTTTTCTCTGCTTCATGAACAATCCTTTTAGTTTTCTCAACAACATCAGGATTAACAGATATTGAATCTATTCCACATAAAACAAGGAATTCTGCAAACTCAGGATAGTCGGATGGTGCTTGTCCACAAAGAGATACGACTTTATCATATTTCTGGAATCCATTTATTATTCTCTTCACAGATTTTAACACTGGTTTTTCTCTTTCGTTAAAATAACCCATTTTACCTAAAATTTCCGAATCTCTATCAACACCAAGAACTAATTGTGTCAAATCATTTGAGCCAATTGAAGCTCCATCTATATCTAGTTTTGCAAATTCTTCAGGTGAAATTGCAACGGAAGGTACTTCAGCCATAATGAAAACTTTAAAATTTTCACTTCGAACTAATCCTTCGTTTCTCATTATTTTCAAGCATTTTTTTGCTTCTTCAGGAGTTCTTATAAAAGGAATCATAACCCATACATTACTTAACTCTTCTCTTAATCTCCTTATAGCTCTACATTCTAATTTAAAAGCTTCTTCGAATCTTTCGGAAACATATCTAGAAGCTCCTCTCCAACCTATCATAGGATTCTCTTCGGAAGGTTCATAACTTTCTCCACCTACAAGGTTTCTATATTCATTTGTCTTAAAATCGCTAAACCTTACAATTATTGGTTTTGGGTTTATAGTTGAAGCTACTCTTCTTATTCCTTCTGAAAGTTTTTGAACGTATTCATTTTGTCTGTTGTGTTCTATCAAATGAAGAGGATGTTCTTTTATAGAATCTGCAATTATAAATTCGACTCTCATTAATCCAATTCCCTCAAAAGGAAGATTTTTGTAATCTTCTATTTTCTCAGGTATACCAAGATTCATATAAATTTTAGTTTTTGTTTTAATCTCTTCAATTGGAGTAGAATCTTCTTTTTCTTCAACTATCGTTTCTTCTATTTCTTTTGTAAGATTTCCCCTGTATACTTTTCCAGAAGTCGCGTCTACAGTTATTAAATCTTCATCTCTAAGTATTTGTGTTGCTCTTTCAGTTCCAACAACACATGGTATACCCATCTCTCTACTAACAATCGCAGCATGACTAGTAATTCCGCCTTCATCCGTAACGATTGCTGAGGCTTTTTTCATTGCAGGAACAAAATCAGGATCTGTCATTTTTGTGACTAAAATATCTCCTTTTTCTATTTTGTCTAATTCGTTTAGACTATTAACTATTTTTACATTGCTTGATACAACACCATGACTAGCCGGTAAACCTTCTAATATTGAGTCTCCTACTTCTTTTAATTTAGGAGATTCTCTTCTTTCTTTTTTCAATGTTGTTATTGGCCTACTTTGAACAATAAAAAGTTTTTTTCCTTCTACTGCCCATTCAATGTCCTGAGGAAAATTATAATGTCTTTCTATTTTTTCTGTTATTCTTGCTAGTTGTATTATTTCATCATCATCTAAAACTTGTGATGAACGTTTGGGTTCTTCAAGAACGGATTTTTTTGTTTTTCCAGAATAATGATCTCTTGAAATTATTTGATTTTGTCTGTGAACTTTTTTATCAAATATCTCCCAGTTATTTTTGTCGACAACATAATGGTCTGGATTTATTAGTCCTGAAACAATAGCCTCTCCAAGCCCCCAACCTGCTTCAATTACTATTTTATTTTCTTCTTCTGAGATTGGATCCACACTAAATGCAACACCACTTTTTGTAGAATCTACCATTCTTTGAACAATAACACATATTTTTACATCAAAATGATTAAAATTATTTTTTTCCCTGTAAAATATAGCTCTCGCAGTAAATAATGAAGCCCAACAATTTTTAACAGATTCTAATAAATCTTCATTTCCTTTTACATTCAAATACGTAGATTGTTGTCCTGCAAAACTAGCTTCTGGCAAATCTTCTGCAGTCGCACTAGAACGTACAGCTACAAAGGGAGGTATTCTCGATGAATTTACAAGCGCGCCTACAGATTCTGGAACTTCATATTTGCTTTTATACATTTTTTCATAAAAGCTTGTTATTTCTGATGTCACATCTTGAGGTATTCTTTCTGTTCGTATAATTGTTCTTATTTGTCTTGCTATAGATTGTAATGAATTATTATCTTCCACATCTAATTTTTCCAATAATTCAATAATTTCATTTTTTATTCCTGTTTCTTTAATAAATTTTTCATATGCTTTTGACGTTACACAAAATCCAGGTGGCACAGGAAATCCTGAATTATACATTTCACCCAGATTAGCTCCTTTTCCTCCGACAAGAGAAATATCATTTTTATCTATTTGATTAAAAGTTAAAATTAATGCATTTTCTTTTTCCATATAACCTCACCTAAATTAAATAAAATAAAAGAAGTTTATATGAGTTTTGTATTATTTCGCTTTTTTATCTACTTCAATTTTACCCTTAAAAGGACACTTATATATAGCTTGTTTTAATGCTTCTTTTGCAACTTTTATATGTTTTTCATCTACATCAACTGTAAGAACTTCTTGTCCTTTGTTTATCTGAGCTGCAAGTCCTATTGGTTTTCCAAAAGAATGTGCCATTCCAGTTTGAACTCTATCTGCACCAGCTCCGGCTGCGATTGGATTTTCTCTTAAAACATGATGTGGATAAGTTCTTATTTTTAAATAATAATTATTTTTTCCAGCTTTTCTAACAAGAATTCTATTTACTGCAACTCTAGAGGATTCTAATGCATTATGCCTTACTTGAACATCGTCTTTAGAGATGAGTTTAACCCTATATGAAAAATCTCTTTTGGTATTGCCCATATCAAACTTAACTATTTTAGAGTATGGAGCTCCACGTACATAAGACTTTTCCCTTTTTCTAGATTTTCTTGTATAGGGTCTTTCTATTTTTCTATAACAAGAAGCTTTTCTTAATTTAGCCATACCAATTTAATCGAAAAGGGATTTATAAAATTAACTAATAAAGGATTATATACAAAATATAAAAAAAAGATAAAGTTTAAGGATTTGAAATTTCTTTTTAAATAGTATGGAGTATGGAGAAATCTTCAAAAAATCTAGAAGAGAACTTAGCATAGCTGAT
>SLLY01000066.1 GCA_007133845.1 Candidatus Woesearchaeota archaeon | reverse complement strand
TGGCAAAAAGACTATATTAATACACCTCCCAACCAGGACTGCTTTTTATTAACTGGAAGACAATCAGGTAAAACCACAGCTATGAGTATCAAAGCTGTTGAATTGTGTTTAAAACATTTCAAGAAAGGAGAAAATATTTTAATATGCTCTATCACAGAAAAACAAGCATATAGGATGTTAGCAAAGTCACTAACTTATGCTATGGAAAAATACAAAGGAAGGATCTTAAAAGGGAAAGATAAACCAACTATGCACAGACTTTTATTTGATAATGGAACAGGGATTTTTTGTTATGCGGCCGGAGAAACTGGAGAGGGATTAAGAGGAGATACAATTAAAAAATTAATGATTGATGAGGGAAGTAGGATGAGTGAGGAGTTTTTTATCGCAGTTACTCCTATGCTCTCAGTAGCAAAAGGATCTATGGATATTGCAAGCACTCCTCATGGAAAAAAACATAAAGACGGAGAAGAAAAGTTTTTTTATAAATGTTCTAAAGATGAAATATTTAAGAAATTCTATATTAGTGCGGAAGATTGCCCTAGACACACAAAAGAATTTTTACAAAGAGAAAAAGAAAGGATGTCAAAACTAGAATATGCACAGGAGTATTTGGCTATGTTCTTAGATGAATTAAAACAAGTCTTTAGTGAAGATTGGATCAAAAAAGTGTGTGTTCTAGAAAGGCCAAAAAGATTAAGTCCTTTTGAAAAATACTATTTAGGAGCAGATATTGCTGGGCTAGGAGGAGATGAAATAAC
This sequence comes from Candidatus Woesearchaeota archaeon, assembly GCA_007133845.1. Classification (GTDB taxonomy): domain Archaea; phylum Nanobdellota; class Nanobdellia; order CSSed11-243R1; family CSSed11-243R1; genus CSSed11-243R1. The sequence continues at coordinate 3,996 of SLLY01000066.1, read as the reverse complement.
TCTCGAAATTTTAGATGGAACTGATAAAAAAAACATAAAGCAAGTTGAAAGTTTAGTCGATAAAAGAAAACTCACAACAGAAACATCTCAAAAAATCATAACTCTTAATGATATTTATAATTTTAAAAAAATAGGAATAGATGACGGAGGGCTAGGTTTTGGAGTCTGGTGTGAATTATTAGATAATCCAAAAACAAAAAGAAAAACTTTTGCATTAAATAACGCCTCAAGGCCAACAAACAAAGAAGGAACAAGAAGTAAAAGAATTTTGAAAGAGGAAATGTATATGAATTTACTAAGATTAGGAGAGTTAGGATATATCGAACTCTTAAATGATCGAGAAATAATTGCCTCTTTAACTTCAATACAACACGAAGGCGGAAAAATTTTAAGCTCTTATGCTCACTTAGTAGAAGGAATTGTAAGAGCCGCCTGGCTGATAACAGAAGACAAAAGTTTAAATATATTCATTCATGGGTTTTAATATGGCTTGGGAAGGAACTTTAACAACAGAAGCAGAATGTAATTCTCTAGCTGGAGAAAATGTAGATGCTACTGGATGGGTTGAAGCAAATAAAAACGCCTGGGTAAAACAGGCAGAAGCGTTTTTAACAATTTTGGGAAAGTATGATTTTGTCACAAACTATGCGTCAATAAGTGCAAACTTTAAACCGCTTCTTTCTGAATATTGCGCAAGATACGCGGCCATGAATGGAATTTTATATAATCAAAGTGGATATATTGATGCAAACGAACTAACAGATAATTTACAAGTTGAAATGATGCTAAATGCAATAGTCATGAGATTAAGAGCAATTGAAAAATTAATTGAAAATCAAGACTTCATAAATTTTTTAACTTAAAATGAGAAATTATTTAAAAGAATTTGGCTTTTTTCAATCTAGGGCTCCACGAAAAAGATATGATTTTGTCACAAAAAGTTATTCGGATAAACGAAGACTTTCTGTAACCATGATGATTGAAGATGAAGATATTAAAGACGGAGTTTTTGCTTTTACAGCCTGGAAAAGAGTTTTAACATGGGGAAGCGCTGGAAATTATGCTGAAATTGCAAATTATTCTGGCGGAGATACAGATTTTAATGTAAGTACTTCATTTGGAAATCAAAATCGTGTGGATTATTTTCGAGTGCCTTTTAATGCAAAAATAAAAGATTTTAATTTATATTTAAACAAAATGGATCCTTTAACAGATGTTTTGTTTTATTTAGTGATAGCTACTGCTTTTGATGAAAACGGAAAACCTTCTAGTTGGCGAACATTATTGCCGGGCGATCCTGTAGAGGGAAGAATAAGCATAAACCCTTTTACAGCAACAGGAAGAAAGGAAATGCTAAAAAAAGCAATAACAATAATTCCAAAAGACTCTTATATCGGAATAATTTCGATAAATTACATAGAAGATTATAATATGACAGGGGATTTTTTTTTAGAACTCTGGGAAGCATAAAAACATTTAAATAAAAGCAAAAATAACAAATAGTATGGCAAAAAGGACAGAACACATAACAACAACAGACTATACAGGACAAAAAACCGAGTGGGAAGGAGATTTTAAGAGAATTTACAGCCCTCAAGACCAAAAAGAGAGCAGATATACTCCAAAATTAGCTAAATGGTACTGGTATTATGCAAATGTAGGAGAATGTAACGCAATTGTAAGAACTTTAGAGCGTTGGATTTTTGGAAAGGGCTGTAATGGAAAAGATGCTGAGAAATTAAGAAAATTAAAAGGAAATGGCAAAGAAAATGGCCTGGAAGTTGTGAGAGGTATTTGGAAAGTATCGAAAATTTGCGGGGTTGGGATGGGAGAAATAATAAAGAAAAATGGAAGAATTTTAAATTTAAAAGCAATAAATCCTGAAAGCATGACAATTATTTATTCTAAAGGAGGAATTATTAAAAGATTTGAAGAATTAAATACTGGAAAAAAATTTAAGCCGGAAGAAATTTTTTACATCCAAAACGACAAAGTTGGGAATAGTATGGAAGGAGCATCAATATTTGAAAGTATTGAAAACTTAATCGAAAACAGAAGCGAAGTAATAGCGGATCTAAAAACATTATTCCATAGATTTGTTGTGCCTATAAGATTATGGATAGCAAAAACTGATGATGAAGCTGAGCTAAACAGAATAGAAGCAAAAATAAATTTTTCTTATAAAAATCATGAAAATATTGTCGCTCCAGAAGATACTCTCGAATTAAAATCTTCTGAAATAGTAAGCACTCAAACAGGAGGACTTTCTCCACTAGAATACTATCGAGATCTAATTCGAGTTTTTATAACTAGTTGTGGAATTCCAGAGGTTATAATGGGATGGGGGAAAGATACAACTGAAGCATCTGCAAAAATACTTTATTTAGGATGGGAGCAAACCGTCGAAGACGAACAAAAAAAAGTCGAGGATGCAATTGAAAGGCAGCTAGGATGGGAAATAAATTTATTATTCCCGGCAACAATTGAAAAAAGCCTGGAAAAAGACGAAAAGAAAGATGGAAAAATGGAGGCAAAATTATGATGACAGAGTTGATTGCTCTCATTTCAAATGTAGGCTTTCCAATAGCCATTGCCCTTTATGTTTTAACAAGGTTAGAAAGAACTCTCGAAAGAAACACGAGGGTAATCCATGAACTTTGTTTAAAAATAAAACAAAAATAAAATGGAGGTAGTAAGTAAATGGAAGCTGAAGGAAGCGAGAAAGAAACGGTTATTGAAGAACAGGTTGTTGAAGAAACTGAAAAACTGCAAGAGGAAACAAGAAACAATTTTTTAGAAGAACTAAGAAAAGAAAAAGAGGAACTTGTAAAATTGAAAGAAGATATCAAAAAAGAAAAAGAAGAAATTAAGAGCCTTGCAGAAATCGCAGAACTAGGAGGACAAACCACAACCCAGGAAAAACAGAAGGAAGAAACTGAAGAAGAAAAATGGGAAAGAGAAGCTAAACTAAGGTATGCTGGAACTGGGCTGGATCCAACTGGGTAAAATGGAAAAAATAGAACTAACAAAAGGACATTGGGAAAGAGCAAAAGAAGACAATAAAAACCTTATTGCTATGAACTTAATCCAGATTGAAATGGCTTATAAAGTCATGGATTTATGTGATGCAAAAATAAAAGAATTCCCGGAAGAAGAAAAAACTGAAGAAAAAAGCCAATAGAAACATTTATATAATTTATTTTTTGCCTTTTTTTATGGCAAACGAAGCAGTATGTATTGAAGCCCCAAGAATCATTGTGCGAAGAACTGTGGCAGATGCAGCAGGAATTGCAAAAGGAACTATTTTAAAACTTACTTCTCCAAATACTGTTGAGGCAAGCTCTGCAAATAATGATATTTTTGGAGGAATTGCAATCGAGGAAAAAACGGCTAATGATGGCATTACTCAAATAGGAGTGGCACTCGATGGAGTATGGGCTGTAAAATTAAAAGATGAGGCTGTCGCAACTGGAAAAATATTAAAAATTTCTGGAGCAAATGAAATAGGATTGGCTCTAAACGCTGACGCAGAAGAAGGAAGATTTTGCGCAAAGGCGGAAGAAGACGGACAAAATCAAGTTAAAAGAGCGAGGTTTATAGGTTACTAAAATGACAGAAGGAACATTTTCAGAGGCATTAACAAGAAAAGAAGTATGGGAGAGAGACATAAAAGGTTTTGCAGAAAAAAGATATGTTATGAAAAAGCTGGTTACTGAAACAACCTCTAACGCATGGACTAATAGTTTTTATCAAAAGACAGCAACTTCTCTGACTGGAGGAAGTCAAAGCAATGTCGAAGGAATACCAAGAGGCGCAGACTTTCCATTTTTAGAGAGACCAGTAACTCTTAAATCTGCAGTTATTTTACAACATGGAGGCGAAGGCGTAATCTACTGGCAAGACATTTTAACCTCAAACCTTCCAGTACAAGCAGAAAAAATAAGCGATATTACCGACGCTGTTGTTTATTCTGTGGATAATAAAATTTATACGACC
>SLLY01000040.1 GCA_007133845.1 Candidatus Woesearchaeota archaeon | reverse complement strand
TTTTGTATCTCCTTATTTTTATAATCTTTAATTATTTCTGAAATCCAAGTTCCCACTCTTTCCATTTCTTTTTCTTTCATACCTCTCGTTGTGAGTGTGGGTGTCCCTATTCTAATTCCCGAAGGTTCAAAAGGCGTAGAAGGATCGAAAGGAATCGTGTTCATGTTAGTACATATGCCTCCGTTTTCTAAAGATTCTGCAACAATTTTGCCTATTCCAGGTTTAATTGAAGTCAAATCAATTAATATTAAATGGTTATCCGTTCCATTTGAAACAAGTTTAATATCATGTTCCATTAACGTCTTAGCTAATCGTTTAGCGTTTTTTATAATCTGCTTTGCATATATTTTAAATTCGGGCTTCATAGCTTCTTTGAAAGCTATAGCTTTTCCTGCTATGGTATGTTGATGAGGTCCCCCTTGATTTCCTGGAAAAACAGAATCATCTATTTTATTAGCTAATTCTTCCTTACACAATATCATTGCACCTCTTGGCCCTCTTAATGTTTTATGTGTTGTTGTCATTACTACATCTGTAAAGGGAATTGGTGAATTATGAACTCCTCCAACAATTAAGCCAGCTATATGAGAAATGTCTGCAAAAGAATACGCACCAACCTCCTTTGATATTTTGTGAAATTCTTTGAAAGGTACTTCTCTTGGATACGCGGTGTAACCACTTATTATGATATCTGGCTTTTCTTTTATAGCGCATTTTCTAACCATTTCCATATCCAATCTTTCTGTTTCTTTATCTAATAAATAATAAATTGGTTTGTAATATCTTGAAGAAAAGCTAGCTTCATGTCCATGCGTTAAATGTCCACCCATGTCCAATCTTAAACCCATTATTTTATCTCCAGGTTTTAACAATGCTTGATAAATTGCTGCATTTGCAGGACTTCCAGAATATGGCTGAACATTAACATGTTCTGCATCGAAAAGTTTTTTCGCTCTTTCTATTGCAATATTTTCAATTAAATCTACATTTTTCATACCTTGATAATATCTTTTTTCAGGATATCCTTCAGAATATTTATTTGTCAATATAGAACCCGTAGCTTCCAAAACCGCTTTAGAAACATAATTTTCCGAAGGAATCATATTAAGAACCTCTTTCTGTCTTGTCAATTCAGAATTAATGTGTTTGTATATTTCAGAATCTTCCCTTTCAATATTTTTAATATTCATCCACATTTCACCATTGTTATTTTGGCATTCTTCTGATTATCCCATGTTTCGGCTCAAAAAGTTCGCCTTCCCGTTTCATTTTTTCAATGATTTCTTCTACTCTTGCTTCTTCAACACCTTTTTCTTTTGCAGCATCAACTAAATCTTCAAGAGGTATATTTGAACCATATTTGGATTCAAGTTCTCTTATTAGTTCTCTTATCATTATTATTCTGCTTCTTTGCGATGTTGTTATTCCTGTAACAATTCTATCTATGTCCAATTCTCCAGTATCTGTGTCCAATCCGACTTTTTGAAGACAATACCGCATTATCCTTATTGCCCTTTCAGAATCTTTTTTTTCAACAGAATCACTTAATCTTAATCTCGCAGATGCTTGCGCGAGTCTAACCATCGCTTCTAATTGTCTAGCTGAAATAGGAATTGGTCTTATTCCCCCCTCATCATCCTCTTTTTTTCTTTGTGAGCGCAGATTAACAAAAAATGCTTTAATTTTATTCATGGCTTCCTTCGAAAGTTTTGGTTTACAATATTTTTTTGCATAAGCAATATAATTTCTCATAGTCTCTGGAGGTATTTCTGGCAATATTTCTTCAGGTTTTCTGAAAGTTCTTAGAATATGGCTTGCTAGACGCTCATCTTTTTGTTTATTTGGTAGATCTCTTATAGGAAATATTAAATCGAATCTTGAAATTAATGTTGGAGGCATGTTAATCTGTTCAGCAACAGGAACGTATGGGTCAAACCTTCCTAATTTTGGATTTGCTGCGGCTAAAATAGTTGTTTGAGCATTTAGAGTAGAATGAATATTTGCTTTAGAAATTGTTATAGTTTGTTGTTCCATCGCTTCGTGCATCGCTACCCTATCTTCACGTTCCATTTTATCTATTTCATCAACACAACAAATTCCTTTATTTGCTAAAACCATGGCTCCCGCTTCCAAAGACCAACCTCTTAAGAATTCATCTTTTACAACAGCGGCAGTTAATCCCGCTCCCGTAGCTCCTTTTCCGGAAACATATCTAGCTTTTGGAGCTATTGCAGAAACATATTTTAACAATTGAGATTTTGCTACACCCGGATCCCCTATTAATAAAACATGGATATCTCCACGTATGTTTGTTTTGTCTGGACGCTCCGTTTTCATACCTCCAAAAAGCTGTAATATAATAGCTTCTTTTATTGTTTCATATCCAAAAATACTTGGAGCTATGGAACGTATTAATTTTTTATCTATGTTAGGGTCTTTGGACATTTCTTTTATTTTGTTTTTGTCCTCATTTGTTAATTTAAGTTCTTCAAATTCTTTTTCTGAAAGTTCTATATTATTGGCTTCCATAACCAAATCAAATTTCGTACTTGTGGTTCCTCTATCTCTTATGGGTGTTTCTTTAACCGTACCATTTATAACCACACGTGTTCCAGGAGTGGTTTTTTTTTCTATTTTAGGTTCTACTAAATCGTTTGTAAGAAATATACTCAATCTTCTTGGTTGAACATCTGCATGTAGTTGTTCTGGCGTTTCCTCCACAACTATTCTTTGTGTATCAACAAGTTTTTTATCAATAAGTTTGAAAGAACTCTTTTTACCACAAGAACAAACATGCGGTGTTTTAACACTATCTTCCGTTTGTCTTACGTCTATTTGCGTCCCACAAGACGGACATTCAAATGTCATTATTGTTGAAACTGGACGAACATCAGAAGTTTGTCGTATCAATCCTTCGATAGAAATTAATTTTTTCAAATGTTTACTCCTTATATCTCTTATTAAAACTCTTCTAGATTCTGGAACATTTGATATTCTTATATATATTTCAGCTTCTGAAGACATTTCTATTCTTTTGAGAGCTGTTTTGAAAAGTTCTAAACAATCAAAAGGTTTCTCTATAAGAAAATCTATTAATTCAGGATTAAATTTATCTAATTGATTAAAATTAACTAAAAGAGAATTTTCTCCTTTATTTATCACATCACTTAATTCTTCTAAGTAATATTTTGTTATAAATTCTTCAAATTTCTCGATAACCTTTTCTTCAAAACTAATTGTCTTCGTTTCCATATTCACCCCAAAACTAGAAAATTTATTTGTTTAGTTTTTTAAGAGTAGCGACTAACTTTTTAACAGCGTCATTTATTTCTTTTTCGTTTTTAGCACCGGTACACACAATTTTTCCTGTTCCGAAAAGTAAGAAAGTTATATGTGAATGAGGTACTTTATAAACAAGTCCTGGAAATTGTTCAGGTTCATATTCCGAATTTTCAAGTTTAAACACGAGTTTATTTAGATTTAGTTTCATTCCTATGTTACCAGAAGCCACCATGTTTTGTATTGTTATATCGGAACGTTTTCTTATATCTATATCTATTTTTCTTAATTCTTTTTTTATCATAGAAACACTTTTTTTGACTTCTGCTTCGGATTTAGCACCAGTACACACAATTTTTCCAGAAGAGAAAATAAGAGCCGTTTTTCCTTTTGCAAGCCTTAAAACCAATCCTGGGAATTGTTCCGGATTGTACTCCGTGTTTTCAAGAGTTAACGCCATTTTTTCCAAAGGAATTTCATGATGTAAACTTGCGGAAGCAACAACATTTTGTACAACAATTTCGTATGGTAGTTTTTTCTTTTTAGCCAATCTTATCACCTAGAAAATTTGATAGTGTTTAAAGATTTGCTTGCTTTATAAAACTTTTTAAAGAGCATTTATTCCTATTTCAATACTCTTTTCTTTTATTTTGACATTTTCTTTTATTTTTTGAATTATTTCTTCATTTGTAATTGTTATTTTTGTATTTGTCCAATCTTCCATTTCTTCTTTATTATTAGTTATAATTTCTTCTATTAAATCATCTGATTTTATTTTTGCTTCCGCTTTATCTACTTTTTTTAATCCTGCTTTTTTTCTTAATCCTTGTATCCTTCGTATTATTTCTCTAACAAATCCTTCTTCAATTAATTCTTTGTTTTGTTCTAAATAAACAAATACGTTTCCCATCGAAAATTCAGCACTTTCCCAATTTTTAGGAAGCTCTTTTTCAATATAAACATCTTCAGATTCTATTTCAAATTTTTCACCATCTACTGTTATATTTATTTTTTTCTCTTTTTTTAATTTAGATTTTACGGCTTCAGGACTCATTTGTATAAGAGTTCCAACAACTTTTGGAACTTTTTCTTTAAATTTTTTACCCAATTTATCATAATGCACTTTTAGTTGATTTTTTATCCAATCTGGATTTTTGTTTATAAATTCTATATTTTTTACATTACTTTGGTTTTTTATTAAATCCATTGTTTTTTCAAGTAATTCTTCATCTTTAGTTAAAATCAATATTTTTTCAAGAGGCCATCTAAGTCCTATTCTTTTTTTATCTCTTATTGAAAGAACTGCTGAAATTATTTCATTTGAAATATCTATAGAATTTTCTAATTCTTTATCTATACATTCTTCATTTATTTCTGGCCAATCAAAAAGATGAATGGAAGTTTTTTTAAGTTTAAATTCACTTTTTAATTTTTGATAAATTTTTTCTGATGTAAATGGTATTATCACACAAAACATTTTTAATGTTTTTAAAAGACAATTATAAAGAGTATAAGCTATTGCTTCTTTTTCTTCTT
>SLLY01000006.1 GCA_007133845.1 Candidatus Woesearchaeota archaeon | reverse complement strand
TGATAAATTCATTTTTTTTGTATGTATTTTTAAAATTTGTAATCTACTTTCATAATCTGGCAACGGAATTTCTATTTTTGCATCAAATCTACCAGGTCTTATTATGGCAGGATCTATTATATCATATCTATTGGTTGCAGCTAAAACTAATGTTCCTTTCAATTCATCTATGCCATCAAGTTCAATTAAAAATTGATTAATCATTCTTTGTGTAGCTTCATTAACCCCATCTCTTATACCTGCAATTGCATCAAACTCATCTAAAAAAATAATCGATGGCTTATTTTCTTTTGCAAGACGAAACATTCTTTTTATCCTTTTTCCACTTTCTCCGTACCACATAGAAGTTAAGTCTGCGGCATCTGCACTTATAAAATTTGCTTTAGATTCATATGCAAGAACTTTTGCAATTAAAGTTTTTCCGGTGCCAGGAGGTCCATAAAGAAGTACGGCTTTTGGAGCGTCTATCCCACTTTCTGCCAATAATTCTGGATTATCTAAAGGCCAACTAACTAATTCCTCTAATTTTTGTTTTTGTTCTTCTAAACCACCAACATCTTCCCAAGAATAATCTGAGAGTTGTATGAAATCTCCATTAACACTTATTACTTTAGATTCATCGTTCTTACTTTCTGGACGTTTAGCTCTAATCTCTCTAAAAATATTTTCAATTTTTTCTTTATTTGAATGATTGCTAGAAATCTCAATTTCTTTTCCATGGTATTTTCTATCTAAAAGAATTCTGTAAATATCCTCTTTTTGTTTAATTGTAATTATGCCTTCTACAGGAATGTATGAATCTGTTCCAGGTAAATATTCAAATACAATATTTTCTTTATCCTGTCTACCTTTTGTATTTACTACTTCAAAATCCCTTTCTATTATATTAAAAAGGGTGGAAACACCCGTTGGATAACTAACCTCCTCCCTTACAGTTATTTGCTTTGAGTTTTTTGATAATCTATCTAGTATTTTTTTTGCTGTTTCTTGTTTTTTTGAATCACAAGAAATTGAAACATTGGTAATGCCCACACATTCATGCATATCTATCAGATACTTATTATTTTTTATTTCTAATTCAAATCTTCCTTTTTTAGGAATCATACAATCAAATGTTTCAGAATGATCGAAAGATAACATATTAATTTCATCTTTTTTAATTAATTCATATGAATATTTATCCATTATTTTTTTTAGTTCACGCCCCACCACTTCAGAATCAGTATAATCCCTACTAACTTTAACATTTGTCATATTATCACTATAAAGTTATCACTATATAAATTTTTGTATTTCCAAATCCTTTTTAAAACATGAAATTTTTTATTAAACTATGTTAGAAAAATTATCTGAAAGTCTCAAATCAAGTATGAAAGGGTTTATTCAGTCTATATTCATAGACGAAAAAACGCTAAACAAATTTGTTAATGAAATTCAAAAAGCACTAATTCAGTCAGATGTTGAAATAGAATTAGTTTTTGAAATAAGTGAAAATATAAAAAAGAGAGCTAAAGAAGAAATAGGCAAAGGAGAAGTTGCAAAGGAACACATTATAAAAATAATTTATGAGGAACTTGTAAGTATATTAGGTGAAAAAGGACATAAAATAAAAATAACTGAAAAGCCCTATAAAATACTTTTAATTGGACTCTTTGGTAACGGAAAAACAACATCTGCTGCTAAAATTGCCAAATTCTTTCAGAAAAGAGGCTATAAAATATGCTTATTGGCACTTGACACGTACAGGCCCGCGGCTTACGAACAATTAACTCAATTGGGCAATCAAATAAATATACCTGTTTTTGGAAATCCTGATGAAAAAAACCCCGCTAATATTGTAAAACAATATAAAAACGAAATAGAAAAGTATGATATAGTCATTGCAGATTCTTCAGGTAGAGACGCTCTAAAAGAAGATATGATAGAAGAAATAACATCTGTTGAAAATGAATTAAAACCCCAAGAAATTCTTTTAGTTCAGGGCGCAGATATCGGACAAGGAGCAAAAGAACAAGCCAAAGCATTCAAAGAAGCACTAAACATAACTGGTGTTGTTTTAACTAAAATAGATGGTACTGCTAAAGGAGGAGGGGCCATTACAGCTTGTTCTATCGCACAGGCACCCATAAAATTTTTAGGTTCTGGGGAAAAAATAGACGATTTCGAAGAGTTTGAACCTAAAAGATTTGTTTCGAGAATTCTTGGAATGGGTGACATTGAAACACTTCTTGAAAAAGCAAAGGAAATAGCTAAAGGACAAGAAACTAGCAAAGACATGGAAAAAAGGCTTATGTCCGGAAAATTTAATCTACACGATTTTAAAATTCAACTTACTTCCATGAAAAAAATGGGTTCTCTTTCAAAATTAATGAATTTGATACCTGGTATGGGCATGCCTAATATTCCAAAAGAAATGCTCGATGTTCAAGAGGATAAATTAAAAAAATTCAAAATAATCATGGATTCTATGACTCCTGAAGAACTTGAAAATCCAGATATAATCAAATCTAGTAGGATTGAGAGAATTGCATTAGGTAGTGGAACAGAATCGAGTGAAGTGCGAGAACTTTTAAAACAATTTAATCAAATAAGAAAAGTAATGAAAAAATTAAAAGGAAAAGACATGACAAAAATCGCTAAAAAATTTGGCGGTGGAAAAATGCCAAAAATGCCTTTTTAATAACTATTACCCTCTTTTTAATAACTATTATGCAGTTGTTAATATAATGTAATTTTCACGAAAAGTTTATAAATAGATTTAATCAAGACTTCAATACAATGGAAGTAAAATTAGACATAAATGAGCTTTTGAAAAACTTCAGGTATTGTATGACAGTTTCATTTATTATGGTAGCTTTCATGTTCTTTCTAAAGTATGCTAGAGAAGACATTACAAGCCATTTTGTGACTTTTATTTAAATTTAACCCCTCAAATGATTAAATATGAATTTTATGACTATTTTTAGCAAAGTTTATAAAAAGCCCTATTATTGTTGTTTTTAGCGTTTTACGCGTAAATTTTAGGAGGTAAATAAAATGGCAGAATACGTAGTAATTTCGAGAGTTAAAGACTATGTTAAAAAGAAAGGTTTGAATTCATCAGGAGACCTTGCTAAGGGATTAGATAAAAAAATTAAAGATCTTCTAGACGACGCAGTGAGAAGAACAAAATCAAACAAGAGAAAAACAATGCGTTCAGAAGATTTGTAAATCAAATCCTTTTTTCTTATTTTTTTATTTTTATTTTTATTTTGTATGTTATTATATAGAAGGATAATAGGGATGCAGGTGAGTTTGGAGGTAAGCCAAAATAGAATTATTGCACCCCTATAGTACATATTATAATATAAATAATATTTATAAATGTTTCTATTGTAACTAATTTATAGTAGTCACAAAATTATTTCAAAAGTGCAAAAGCTTTAAATACTACCTTTTTCTATTGTTTTCTACAATGGTAGAACGTTCAAAAGGATTTAGGGTAGGAACGCGTAAAAAATTACGTAAAAATGTTAGAGATAGAGGAAGAATTAAAATAAGAAAAACTTTGCAAGAATTTAAAGAAGGAGATAAAGTTATAATAGATGTTGATTCTTCCTATCACAAAGGGATGCCACACAAAAGATATTTCGGAAAACATGGCAAAATATTAGAAAAAAGAGGAAGTTCATATCTTGTTGAATCTAAACTTGGAAACAAACCAAAGAAAATAATTTGTTCCTCAATTCATTTGAGGAAAGTATAGGGGTGATTTTTTGGATTATGAAATTGTTAAGGAAACATTTATTCCAACCACTAAAGTGAAAGAAATATTGAAAAAGGTAAAGGATAAAACATACGAACAAAAAACTGCATACGAACACGCAAAAAAATTTTCAAAAATAACACTAGACAAAGCAGAAAATTTAATTAAAGAACTATTAGAACTTGAAATGAGAAAACTTAAAGAACATCAAGTAGTTAAAATAGTGGATTTAATGCCAAAAAATATTAAGGAACTTAAAGTAATCCTTGAAAAATCTCAAATACCTTTTAAAGAAGAAGAATTAAAAGAAATAATCGAAATAGTGAAAAAATATGAATAGTGATTGTGATGAGAAAAGAAAAACGTCAAGAAAATTATGGAGTAGTTTTGGACTTTCTTTCGCACGGTCACGTATCTTCTAGAAATAGAACAGCAGTAGCGCAAATACTTGGAGAAGAATATCTTGTTTTACTTGAAGTAATTCCAAAAAAAGGCGTATTCTTAAAACCGGGAGATAAGGTTTATATAGGACCCGATAAGAGAGATAAAATACATCATGTTGCGGGGAGAGTTAATTATGATGTTTTGACAGAAACCGCAAAAATAGAATTAGAGAGTATAATAAACAAAATTGTCGACGAAAAAGAACAAAAATTTGTAGATTTTTTTAATAAATGTGGACCTGTTTCCACAAGATTACATACAATTGAAATACTTCCAGGAATAGGAAAAAAACATATGATTGATATACTTGAAGAAAGAAGAATAAAACCCTTCAGTTCCTTTGAAGACATAAAGAAAAGAGTAACATTGATTCCAGATCCTAAACAAGCAATAGTAAAAAGAATTTTTCAAGAACTACAAGAAAAAGATAAATATAAATTATTTGTCGGTTAAAAATAAAAAAATAAAAAATTAGACTGAAATTAAATCTAACATCGTTTCAGCCTTAGATTTTCTTTTGTTGAGATTACTTTTTAATTCATTGTATGTTTCTTTTTCTATTTCGCCTTCGATAAATCTTTTATCTAATTTAGCTCTCTGTTTTTCTAAATCTCTAACTGTTTTTATTAAATGAG
>SLLY01000009.1 GCA_007133845.1 Candidatus Woesearchaeota archaeon | reverse complement strand
TTGGGAGAAGATGGCGTAATTAGAGAAAATGTACCAATACAAGAAGGCACTACAACTGCATTAAATGCAATATCAAATATAGCTTATTCTGTTAGCGTATCCCAAGGAAATGTAGAATGTATTGCTCATTTTTGCAACACTATTCATAGAGAATGGGAATTTTACAAAATTGAAGAAACTGCAACAGGTCCTATTGAAATAAAAATTGATGAAAAAATAGAAGATTATACCCTTACAAGAGGAGAAACCATATTATTTAGATATGGTTATGTAGATTCCATTAATCAAACTATTAATCAAACCATCGAAGAATAAATTTATTTTTTCTTTTTCTTTCTTCCTCGTTTTCCTTTTTTCAACGGTTTAACGACTATTTTTTCTCCACAATCTTCACAAATAAATGTTATTGGTTTTTCATATTTTTGACTCAGTTCTCCTTTAAAACCACAATTGCCACATGTGTAAATTACGTTAACGATATTCTGTTCTTTTGGTATCCATGCATAAAGTTTTGTGTTATCTTCCAAAATTCTATTTGTAAAAAAATCACATTCGTCCATTGAATTTGGTTTTTTCATTTTCTCACCTTCTTTTTTTCATATACATATTTAGTTATTAAAAAAATTACGATTCCAAAAACAAAAAGAAATCCTGGAAACATAGGAAATTCGGATTCTATTCCTCTTGTAGCCATTATAGGAATTTTTGCATAATGATTAAAAATCCATAGTGCGCCTGTAGCTATAAAAGCTGCACCGACACCAAAATAGAAATACCACTTTGCTTCTTTTTTATCAAAGATTTTCATGAATAAAAAATTCACTCAACAATTATTAAGTTTTCCAATGGTTTTATAAATAAAAGCTGGTTATTTGATATAGGGACGATGATGAAGTGTTGACACCCAATGAGGCGAAAGCCTGTGAAATACAGGGTAGCTTCTTAGTTCCCAAATAATACTATAATACTGTTATAAGAAAGATTTTTAACCTTCAAATTTAATTATTTATTATGGAAATTAGTACATATTTGCCTTGGATTTTAATCGGGCTTGGAATAATTATAGGACTTAACTCATTGAGGAAGAAGGCAGTTAGAAGAAGAATGTGTTCACTTTTTAAATGGCCGCCACAACCTTAAATGAAATTTTAAATTTTATTGATTATATCTATTCAGAAAACTATTTTAGTGTATAGATAATAATATTTTTGAAATGGCAATTAAATTTTACAACACATTATCTAAAAGTAAAGAAGTTTTCAAACCAATAGAAAATAAAAAAGTTAGAATGTATACTTGTGGACCTACCGTTTATGATTACATACATATTGGAAATCTTAGAGCTTATGTTTTTTCAGACATTTTAAGAAGATATTTGGAATATAGCGGATATAATGTAAAAAAAATAGTAAACATAACAGATGTGGGGCATTTAACTCACGAAGAGATAGAATCTGGAATAGATAAAATGGAAAAAGCAGCTAAAAGAGAAGACAAAGATGTTTGGGATATTGCTGAATTCTATATTAACGCTTTCAAAAAAGACTGTGAAGAGATGAATATCAAAGAACCATACAAATTACCGAGAGCAACTGAACACATAAAAGAAATGATAAAACTGGTAGAAAAATTGATAGAAAAAAAATACGCATACATAAGCAACGGTTCGGTATATTTCGATGTTCATAAATTCAAAGATTATGGGAAGCTCTCTGGAAATACGATTGAAAAACTAGAAGCTGGAAGAGGAGGAAGAGTAAAACATAATCCTGACAAAAAATCTCAATTGGATTTCGCGCTGTGGATAAAAAATGAAAACCATATAATGAAATGGGAGTCTCCTTGGAGTGTTGGATATCCTGGATGGCATTTGGAGTGTTCTGCAATGTCTATGAAATATTTAGGTGAAACAATAGACATACATACAGGTGGCGAAGACAATATTTTTCCTCATCATGAGTCAGAAATTGCTCAATCTGAAGCTGCTAATGGAAAAAAGTTTGTTAATTGTTGGATGCATGTAAGACATCTTTTAATTGAAGGAGAAAAAATGTCAAAAAGTCTTGATAATTTTTATACGCTTCAAGATTTAATAGATAAAGGACATTCTCCAAAAACAATCAGATATCTTTTTTTGAATGCGCACTACAGAAAACCCATGAATTTTACGATGGAAAGTTTGGGTGCAGCTAAAAAAACCCTCGATAGTTTAATAGAATTTATGGAAAAACTTGATGAAGTCGATGGTAAAAAAAATCCGATTGTAAAAGAATTAATTGAAAATGTTAAAATGGA
Source organism: Candidatus Woesearchaeota archaeon (assembly GCA_007133845.1). GTDB lineage: Archaea > Nanobdellota > Nanobdellia > CSSed11-243R1 > CSSed11-243R1 > CSSed11-243R1. The sequence goes on along the minus strand of SLLY01000009.1, from coordinate 14,851 downwards.
ATTCAGAAAAGCAATGGATGATGATTTGAATACTCCAATAGCACTTTCTGCAATTCATAATTTTATTTCTAAAATAAATAAACTTATTGATGAAAAAAATATGTGTAAGAGAGATGCTAAAAAAATAAAGAAAACAATGCAGGAATTTGACAATGTTCTCGGCGTATTAAAAATAGATAAAATAAATGTTCCAAAAGAGGTTAAAAAACTTTTAAAACAAAGAAGAATATCTAGAAAAAATAAAGACTTCAAAGAATCCGACGAGATTAGAGAAAAGATTAAAAAACTTGGTTGGGAAGTTCAGGATACAGAAAAAGGGCAAAAAATAATAAAACGTATATAATAAAAATTCAAAAAGGATTTAAATTAAATTTCTCTTGTTTAAGATGTGCGGGATTGGCAGATTGGTTTATGTGTCCGGCTGCAAATAGTTTAGCAGTTCCCGGATTAGCCCGGTTCGATTCCGGGATCCCGCTTGCTTTTTGTCTCAATCAAAACATATAATTATCAATACATATCGTGAAAAAAAGTAAAATGATTCATTTGAGAGTTCCTAAAAAGATACATGTCCATTAATTCCAATAATATCTAAAATATTCAAAAGTTTTAAATATTACTTAGTATTACATAATAATATGAGAACTGTGAGCTTAAAATTGAAAAAGGGTATTGTTAAAGAAATAGATGAATTATCTAAAATTTTTCATTATAGTACAAAAACAGAATTCATAAGAGAAGCCATAAGAGATAAAATAAAAGAATTAGAAACTGAAATTTTTATGAGAAAAATAAAAAAATTCAAAGGAATTGAAAAAGCGAAATTGGACGATAAAAAACTTCTCGAAATCAGAGAAAAGGTTTTGGACGAATTCATCAAAGAAAAAGGTTGGTCAAAGTAATTGCTCTGGTCTTTTAACTTTAATAATACCTTCAAGCAAATAAAAATGCTTATCTCTAGTTACTAAAATTGCTCTACTACTTTTACAAAGAACTGCATGAACACAGTCACTCAAATGCACATTCAACTGCTTTGAAATTTTTTCAGCTTCTGTTAAATGTTTTTTTCTGATTTTTATTTCATCTAATAGTTCATCTTCTTTAAGAATCTTAAAAATTTCGGTTATTACATCTTTATTAAATACATTCAAAAGTTCTTTAATTATTAATTCAGAATAAACCACTCTATCTTTATTTCTCTTAATTTTTGCCAAAAATTCAAAAGCGAATTGACCTAGTGGACGCAAATTGTCTTTTCTATCTTCAAAATAATCTCTCCAAACTGAAGTATCTATATAAAATTTCATATTAATAATTAGTCTTATTTCCTTATTGGATTTGTGGTGCTGTCCATTAATTCCAATAATGATTTAAACAAAAAAGTTCTTTTGAAACAATATGGAAGGAAAAATAATTTACGATTGGGATGAATTTGAAGAAGAATTTTCTAAATTAGAAAATGCTGAATTTTACATAAATTTAGACATATCTGAAAATGGAAATGTACTTAGAATTTATGCCGAAACCGAAGAAGTTGTCCTCATATTTGAACCTGATGATTTAGATTTGAGAAAATGGAAAAAGGAACTTGAAAAAAGATTGATAGATTATAAATGGGGAGAAAGTCCTGTTAGAATCGTGGAAAAATGAAGAAAGAATTGTTTGTTTTTAAGCCTTGTAAAACTAATGTGGCATTTCAGGCAAATTTTGAAGACGTTGAATTTGATTTAAAAAGCATAAAGGAAATTCTAATAAAAGAAGGATATAAAATAGAACTTTTATTAAATGATTTGATAATAGCAAAAAAAGAACACACATTAAATGTATTCAAAAATGGAAAAATAATAATAAGAAATAAAAATGAAAAAGAATCTAGAGAAATAATAAAAAGAATTTATAAAAAAATAAAATAAAAATTAGCAAACTGTTTCTATACAGTTCACTATATGTGCTTCAAGAACTCCGTAATCTGAAAGTCCTGTGAAAGCTTCACCGCCTATAAAAGTCATTGGAACTCCTCTTGCTGCAACTCCGTGCATTGCTGCCATTTGTTGAACAAGTTGAGAATTTTCGCTTTCAGCAGTATTATATGAAATAATTTCTATTTCATTTCCATAATCTTCTTCTAAATCATCTAAAACTTCTCTTTGCATTGTACAATATGGACATGTTTCTGCATAGAAATAATGAATGATTAATTGTCCGTTTTCATTGTATTTAATTTCTTCTCCTATGTCGTATTCTACATATTCTGTTGGTTCGGTTGCTGGTTGTTCTGGCATCATTGCATCCATATCCATATCCATGTCTATTGGACCTAGATACATGTATCTTCCATCTTCACTGACAAAAACTTCAATTATTTCTCCTTCTATATCAAAAAACATTTCATATAAATTATTTTCAAAGTTTGTTTCAATAAATTCTACTTGTGTATTTGGCTCGATAAGTAAATATTCTCTTATGAAATCCAATGTTTTTTGTTCTATTTCTTGTTGTGTTTCTACTTTCCTTTCAAGGACTTCTGTATCTATTTCAACATCATCGCCTAACATATCTCGTAGCTCTTCTTCATCTTCCATGTCTATAGAATCTAAAAACAAGTATCTTTCATCTTCAGTAACAAACAAATCGATAGATTCTCCTGCAAATAATATGTTTATTTTATACATTCCATTTTCAAAGGTAGAATCAATAATTTCTGCTTCCATTCCAGGATACATCATATATGTATTTACGAAATTCAATGTTTTTTCTTCTACACCACTATGGCTTTTCAATCCAAAGGAAAAGTATCCTGTGATTGAACCTGCAGCAACCATCAAAATTACAACGGCAATGAATACACCAATAATTTTGAAAAGTTTATTCTTTGGTATAGATATTTTAAATTCATCTTCTTTATCTTTTTTAGTCATAATTATACACCCATTAATAATGACAAAACCCTTTTTTATAAACTTAACTCATAAACCACAAACATTTTAAAAATGAGTGAATTATGTATTAAAATGGGTGTTTTTTCTTTTTTAGAAGAAGGAAAATTGGATGAAAGGGATAAATGCTTTTTAATATTTTTTAGTTCTGTTTTTTCATTAATGATTATTTGGGTTTTTTTCGTAATTGGAAATATTTATTTAGAAATTGGGAGTACTTTCAAAATGTTTTTAATTGTGTTTTCTGCTATTTCAATTGCATGTATTGTATATAGTATTAAAACAGCTTTAAAGGATTAACATGGAAAATGTAATAATAGTAAGATATGGTGAAATAGGTATAAAATCTAGATGGGTTAGAAAGGAATTTGAAAATATCTTGATAGATAATTTATCTAGGGCTCTTGTAAATAACAATATAGAGATAGAAAAAATTTCTAAAGTTGGAGGAAGAATATATGTTTGGTGCAGTGATATAAAAGGAGCATTGAAAATTTTTAAAAATGTTTTTGGGATTGTTTCTTATTCTCCAGCCGAATTTATTTCTCCGAATTTAACTGAAATGAAAGAATATGCAATTAAAATTTATAAAAAAAATGTTGGAAAAAAATTCAGAATTACAACAACAAGAAGAGATAAAAAATTTCCATTAACTTCTATGGAGATAAGTTCTGAGATAGGAGCACATATAGTTGAAAATATGAATGCAAAAGTAGATTTGAACAATTACGAATTAAATATCTGTTTTGAAATAAATGAAAATGACGCGTATGTATTTTCTGAATTTTATGAGGGATATGGAGGACTTCCAATAGGAACTCAAGGAAAAGTTCTTTGTTATATTTCAGAGAAAAAAGAATCTGAAAAAAATGCTTTTTTAATGGCGAGAAGAGGTTGTGAAATAATACTTGCTGGAAAAATTAAATATTTGCACGAATTTTCAAAAAAATTTGAAAAACAATATTATCATTTTAAAGAAAGTATGAAAATTATTGAAATGGAAGAATTTAATTTTGAGGATTTAAAAAAAATTGCTAAAATGGAAGATGCAAAGGCGATAGTTTTGGAAAAAAGTAAAATGGCCAAATTCGAAAATGTTTCAGAATTGCCAATTTTTTATCCTTCAATAAGTTCTGAATTAAGTTTTTATATATTAAATTAATAAAATAATTATGGCAACAAAGAGATATATATTAACAGCTGCAATATTCTTATGCTTAATTGCATTTATGATAATATATCTAATAATGATTCCTTCTTCAGAAAGAGCTAAACTGTTAGCTTCGGATGATCCTCATACAGGAGATTTTACAATAATAATAAGTGATGAAACTTTTGTGCCTGGAGAAATTGAAATTTATTCTGGTAATGTAGTTCTTTGGATAAATAGAGGAAATCAAAAGCACAGAATTAATGGAATCGAATTTAGAAGTAATGTTTTAAATCCAGGAGGTAGATTTTCGCATAGATTTATTGAGAAAGGAATATACGTTTATAGTTGTGAATTTAATCCGGGTATGAGAGGAACAATAATTGTGAAATAAAATGGCTATAAAATATTTTAATTCTCCAGAATTAAATCAAAAAATGAGAAAAATAGTTGAAAAATTAGACATGAACCATATAGATATTTCGAGAGTCAAATGTGTAAAAAGTTACGGTTCTAAAGCAAAAAGTACTATAGCTAGATGTTACGGACTTTCAAAAATATGGCAAGATATTCTTGAGATAGACTCTCACTATATAATAGAAATGATTTCTGAAAAATATGAGAAACTTTCAGAAGAAGAAAAAGAAAAAACACTCATTCACGAACTACTGCATATACCTTTCAATATGGGTGGAGGATTTAAACATCATAAAAATTACGTTACAAGAAGAAGGGTTGAAAAACTTTATAAAAAATATAAAGAAAGAAAAGATTTATAAATTTCAATATGTCGAAATTCTACATATGATAAACTTAACAATGCTTCAATTGAAAGTACTTTGGATTATAAGTAAAAAATCTTGTCATGGGTATGAATTAATGGATAAGATTAAAACAAATCAGGGGACAATATACCCTCTTTTAAATTCGTTAGAGAAGAATGGGTTGATTGATTCACTTAAATTGGAAAGAAAAAAAGAGTACGAGATAACGGATAAAGGTAAAAAAATTCTCAAAAAAGCTTGTATAGATTTTTGTGAAGTCTACAACGACATATTTGAAAAATATGTATGTGGAAAATGTGGTTATAAAGATGAATAAAAAAATTATGGAAGATTTTCCATTTTTAAAGAACGAGATAATTTACCTAGACAATGCATCTACAACACAAAAACCAAAACAAGTTATAGAGGATATAAAAAATTTTTATGAAAGAGGTTGTGCAAATGTTCATAGAGGAGTTTACAAAATTTCTGAGGATGCGACAAGATTATACACTTTAGCTCACGAAAAAACAGCGGAATTTATAAATGCAAAATCTTGGAGGGAAATAATTTTTACAAAAAACACAACAGAATCTATAAATTTAATTTCAAAAAGCTTGAAATTAAAAAAAGGTGATGAAATAATTTTAACAGAGATGGAGCACCATTCGAATATGGTTCCTTGGATGATGCTTGAAGGTGTAAGAATAAAATATATTCCAGTAAATAATAATGGAGAATTAGAAATAAATGCGATTGAAAAACTAATAACAAAAAACACTAAAGTCATAAGTTGTCCACATATTTCAAATTTTCTAGGAACAATAAATCCTGTTAATAAAATAGGAAAAATTGCGAAAAAGAACAATATAATATTTGTTGTTGATGCGGCTCAATCAGTTCCTCATAAAAAAGTAGACGTTCAAAAGATGAACTGTGATTTTCTAGTATTTTCATCTCATAAAATGTGCGGACCTACAGGAATTGGAGTTTTATATGGAAAAAGAGAACTTCTTGAAAAAATGGATGTTTTTCTGGGTGGTGGGGATATGATTGAAAGTGTTGACTTTGAAAAGTTTGAATCTTGTGAAATTCCGTGGAAATTTGAAGCGGGCACCCCTAACATAGCAGGATCTGTTGGATTCTCAGCAGCGATAAATTATCTTAAAAATGTGGGATTGAATAACATATGGAAACACGAACAAAATCTTGTAAAATATGCTCTTCAAAAAATGAAAAAAATGAAGGGTGTAGAAATTTATGGAACTAAAAATCATAAAAAACGATGCGGCATAATTTCATTCAATATAAAAGGAATCGATTCTGAAAGTGTTGCAGGTATAATGGATAGCAATAATATTTGCATAAGAAGTGGACATCATTGTGCTATGCCAATGCATCAAAAATTAGGTATTGATTCTTCTGCAAGAATTTCCTTTTACTTTTATAACACAAAAAAAGAAATTGACATATTCATAAAAAAATTGGAAGAAATAGTGGATGGTTTAAAATGAATTTAAAGGAAGAATTAATAAAAAAAGTACTTGAAATAGAAGGTAGTTATAAATTTAAAACTTTAGAAAAAGATTTGATTGGATTTTGGTTTGGGGGTGTTGAAGGTGAAGCGCTTTCACTAATTTTAAAGGATTCGGATATAGAAGCAACAACTGAATCTCCTTGTTTGAAAGAATATAATAAAAATGATGAATTAACTAGAGAGCAAGCACACTCTTCACTTGTCGTAAAATGGAAAAAAGATTTTACTGAAAAAGATGTTAAAAACATTTTTGATTCAATAAAAAAAGGTGTTGAAACTTTGAGAAATATTTCGGGGTGGAAAAGATGAGAAACTGTGGGTGGAAAAGATGAAATACTCAAAAATGATTATGGAACATTTCAAAAATCCGAGGAATTTGGGAGAAATGGAAAATCCTGACACTATTGGAAAAGTAGGGAATTCTGTTTGTGGAGACACCATGAAAATATATCTAAAAGTGAAAGATGACAAAATAGAAGATATAAAATTTCAAACTCTTGGATGTGCTGTAGCAATTGCTATGACTTCAATACTTACCGAATTGACTAAAGGAAAAACTTTGGAATACGCATCCAAAATAAAAGCGCAAGACTTGCTTAAAAATGTAGAAGATGTTCCAAAGAATAAGATACATTGTTCTGTCTTGGCTCAGGACGCGCTAAAAGATGCAATAAAAAATTACAATAAAAAACACAAAATTAAGAAGTAAAATATTTCTTAACTATTTTATCCGGCTTAAAAAATTTTAATTTTATGCCTATATCTAAATAGGCCCAAGCTATAATGAAAGCTTCAAAGGATTCGACATATTTTTCTTTTTCAAAAAAATACTTTCCATCCTCAAAATAATTCTCGGCAAATGAATAAAATTCGTCTGCTTTATCTGTATTTTTTATCGAAATATTATCAAATATTTCTTTCATTCTTTTCATTTCTATTTCTGCCGCTTTCTTTATTTTCATAAAATCAACATCTCAATAATTTCTGGAGTTTCCATGAGGAAGTCAAAAATTTCTCTTTCAAGTTTAAGTAATTTCTCGAATGGGGTTTTTTTGTGTTCTGGTATTTTATATCTTTTTTCCATATCCTCATATCTTTTTTTCAGGGAAACAACTTTTCTCCTACTTATTCTCTTGTCTGCATAAAAAACAACTTTTTCTTCCCACGTTTTTAATTCATCCACTCTTGAAAGCATATGCATTTTAGCAAGTTTTCCTAATTCGGGATATCCTGCATTTTTTAAAATTTCTTCTGCTTTTTTTCCATGTCCTCTCTCATTGTTATTCTTTATGCATTTTATTTTTCCTATATCATGCAAAAGAGCAGCTTTCTCAACTAATTCCACATTTACTTTTATTCCTTTTTTGACTAGTTTTTCTGCTAAGTGTTTGGCTATTTTTGAAACCATTATTGAATGTTCTATAACATTGTCTGTGGCACAATTTTTTTTAAGTAGTTCTATACATTCTTCTTTTGTAGGTAATTTCAATTTATCCATCCACCCCCCAAAACAACATCACCCTTAATAAAAACTGCTATCTGTCCTGATGAAACGCCCCAAACTGGATTTTTTGGAATCACTTTAATTTTGTTTTTTTCAGGTATTAATCTTGCTGGTGTTGGCATCATTTTATTTCTTATAATCACATCAGCTTCAAATTCTTTTTCTGGTTTATCTATTGAAACCCAATTCAATCCAGAAACATAAAAACTTTTTTTGAATAAATCTTCTTTTCCTGAAACAACCACTAAGTTTTTTTCTGGAATTATGTCGCAAACATAATATCTTTTATGTCCAACTAAGTTAAGTCCTTTTCTCTGTCCTATTGTGAAATGAAAGTGTCCATAATGGTTACCGAGCAAATTTCCTTCTTTATCAATAATTTTTCCTTTTTTCACGCCGCCGACTTTTTCTTCTATGAAATCTCCCTTGGGCTTATCTAGAAAACACAAATCCTGTGTTTCCTTTTTATCGTAAACAGTCAAATTATTTTCTTTTGCAATTTTTCTGACTTCTTTTTTTGTATATTTTCCAAGTGGAAACATCAAATTTTTGAATGTTTTTTTGGGAAGCATAGAAAGAACATATGATTGATCTTTTTTTATGTCAACTGGACGCTTCAAAACCAATTTTTCATTTTTTTCAATAATCGCATAATGTCCTGTTGCAACAATTTCGGCACCCAACTTTTTAGCCTCTTCAACGAGAGCTCCAAATTTTACTTTTCTATTACATGGCACACAAGGATTTGGATTTTTTCCTTTTAAACTCTCCTTAACAAAATAATCTATAACTTCTTTTTCAAATATTTCTTTTAAATCTATTATGTGGTGTTTTATTCCTAATTGTTTTGCAACTTTTTTTGCATGATGTATATCTTCAATAGAACAACATTTAGAACCTTCGATTGTTTTCATGGTTATCCCAAACACATCGAAACCTTTTTGCTTCAAAATCAGTGCGCAAACAGAACTATCAACCCCACCACTCATAGCTACTGCAATTCTTTTTGATTTTAATTTTTCCATAAAAAAAGATATACACATTGATTTACATATTTTTTGTTTTGGCTTCAAAAAAAATTTAATTGATAAAATCAATGATATAGTATGAAAAGCAATGAAGAATTAGTTAAAAAAATGGTAAATTCTGGTGTGCTTAAAACAGAATCTATTATAAGAGCTTTCAATAAGGTGGATAGAAAAAATTTCTGCATGAAGGAACATGAGGAGCTTGCTTATGTGGATAATCCTCTTCCAATTCTTGCAGGACAAACAATTTCTCAGCCCACAACTGTTGCCATCATGACTGAAGCAATTAGTCCATCAAAAGGAGACAGAGTTTTGGAAATTGGAACTGGTAGCGGATATCAGGCGGCAATTATATCTGAAATAATAAAACCTGGAAAAGTTTACACAATAGAAAGAGTGGGGGAACTTGTAAAATTTGCAAAAAATAATTTGAAGAAATATAACAATGTTGAAGTTATTTACAAAGATGGTTCTGAAGGACTCGAAGAAAAATCTCCTTTCGATTGTATAATAATAACTGCTGGGGCTCCTAAAATACCTAAAGTTTTAATTAAACAATTAAATGTTAATGGAAGAATGATTCTTCCAGTTGGAGAAAATAATTACAATCAAAAAATGAAACTTATAATAAACAAAAAAGATGGTTTTGAAGAAATAGATTTGGGAAATTTTGCATTTGTACCTTTAATTGGAAAGCATGGTTTCCAAAAATAATTAAAAAACGTCTTTGAAAACTTTTTTTATTTTTTCTGCAATTTCTGGAATGTGTTGATTTGATTCGAATTTTTGTTTTGCAATTGAGAAGATTTCTTCAGCTATGTTTTTTTGAATAATTTCCGAAAACATTAATACATCCGGACATAAATTAACATCGATAACAGTGGGTTCTGCTGTATTCAAAATATCTACTTGTGCATATTCTGTATTTAAGACAGCTGCAACTTTTAATGATGTGTTAGTTACTTTTCTATCTGCTTTAGTTTGTTTTATTTCTCCCCCAGAATAATTTATTCCTGTAGGGCTTCTTTCTAATGCAGCAACAACAGTTCCGTCTAAAACAAGTACGCTAATAACTTTAGCTTCGGGATAATATTCTTCCAAAAACATTGGCTGTTTTAAAACTTGAAGGGCATCAACCATTGAGCGAACTTCTTGTTCTGAATTTGCAAGCATTACTTTGTCGTTGCTTGTTGGAACTTTTATCATTACTGGGAATCTTAGAAATTTCAAATCTGAAATTGCTGCTTGTGGATTATCTGCGAATATGGATTTAGGTACATTCATTTCGGAACGGGAAAGTTTTTCGTAAAAAGGTATTTTGGAACAACATGTGTAAAAACACCTTGGAGAATTGAGGAGGGTTGTGGTTTCAGGAAGCGCTTCTATTATCATTCCTGCTAAAGAATATTTAGATTTTGGTATTTTAAACAATATAATATCATTTTCTATTATGTTTTTGTATTCGTATGTAAAATTTATTCCATTATCAATTAATAGTGAAATGTCTTCTATTGGTACATATAAGATTTCTCCGAATTTTTGAGCTGTATCTATTAATAAATTGTCGGATTCAGTTCTTTTTTTGGAACCTATTATACAAATTTTCATTTTTTACCTCTTGGTTTGATTGTGACAAAATCGTATTATCTTTTTTGCTACATCTTTTCCTGTTTTTGTAGTTGATATAGATTTAAGTCCAGGATTTAGATTTACCTCAATAACTTTGGGTCCTTTCTTGCTTTGAATTATATCTACTGCACATATGTCAGATTTTATTGCTTCTGCTGCTTTGATACATATCTCTTTCTCTTCTTCAGTAAGATAATAGGATGTGGGTTTACCTCCTAATAATGCATTTGAACGTTTCTCTCCTTTCGCGGCAACCCGTTTAAAACTTGCTACAATTTCATTTCCCGCAACTATTCCTCTAACGTCTTCCCCAGGATTTTCTATATAATCTTCTATCAATAAGTGTTGATTTAAAACATCTAATGTTTTGAATACGCTTTTTGCGGCTGTTTCACTTTCAACAAATAAAACTCCTTTTCCTCCAAAAGAATCTACTAATTTTATGACGATTGGAAATTTCATCATATCAAGAATTTCTTTTGCTGTTTTTTGAGATTGTGTGTATATTGTTTTTGGTACGGGAACTCCATGTTTTTTTATTTCAAATATTGTCGCGAATTTATTATGTGCAATTAAAATGCTTTCTGCAGAGTATGGTTTTTTTATTTTAAAATAATCCAACATTTTTATGATATGATAACCAAAACCTGCTCTGTGAGAATCTATTCTGGGAAGTACATAATCATAATCTAAAAGAGAATTTTCACCATGAAAAACTCCATATTTTTCTCCTACTTCAAGTGAAACTTCTTTAATCGGAACAAAATCTACTTTTTTAAACATTTTTTTTGCTTCAGTTATTAACATATCTGTTGAATTTGCTTTCTTTTTTGGTGCCAAAACCAATAAATCTACCATTTAAATTCACATTTCCACAGTCTTATTTTTATGTTCTACATCCACTATAAAATTAGATTTTATTATGTCTCTTCCTATAAGAACATCATATTTCAAATTTTTTCTATTTGCGATACTAATTTCAACTGGAATTTTTTTACCAGCTATTTCTATTTTTGCTTTGTAAACAGGGCGTCTTACAAATTTTATTTTTCCGAGTGTAGCTGATTTCACTCTTACAAATTTTATAATGGGGCCTAGTTTAACTTTTTCTGCAAGTTTTTCATCTATACAACTTCTTGCAGCACCCGTATCAAACTTTGCTTTTGCTTCTATTTCATTTTTCCCAATTATCTTTACTGGCTCTATTAAACCCACTATTTTTTTCTTCAAGAGAATCACCGTACTTTACAAATTTTTTTCATGAAAAGATGATTTGGAATTTGTACTTCATCTTTTTTTATTTCAACTTTTGTATGTATCATCCCAATTTCTTTTATTATACCTTTATTGTTATCAAATTCTATTTCCATCCCTTTTCTGAGATTTCCAGAAGATTGAATATATATTCCCGCAAATAAATTTAAGAGCAAATCTTTGCTTCCAACAATTATTATAAGCGATATTGAAAGAAGTATCACAGCAAATCCCATAGTAAAAACTTCTACATAAATTCCTAAAACATCTAATGCGATAATAATACCTATCAGAAAAACAAGTAGTTTAGTCATTCCACCTGAAAAAAAGGATATCAAATTCTTGTCTTTTAAGTTAGGGAAAAGACTTTCAATAATTCCCTTTGCAATGTTTCCAAAAACATCACCTAATATTAAACCTAAAATAATTACGACTATTGCTAATACAACCTTAGGAAGGAATATAGCAATTGCTGTAATAGTTTGAGTAAGTATTCTTTCTCCAAATATATATTGAACTGCAACACCTACGAAGAAAAGGAATGTGACCCACATTATCACTCCGCCCATAAACTCTATTGTAGTTTTTTTGTAACCAAATTTTCTAAGAATTTTATTTGTGCTGGATGAAATTTTATCAAATCCTGTAATTTCTCCTAATTTTATTACTCCATACCTTAATATTTTTCCTGTTGCAAATCCAAGAAGTAAAAGTATTATAGCTAAAATCAATTGAGGTAAATATGCCATAGCCCAATCAGATATTGTAAAAAATCCTCCAAAACTTTCAACTAAAGTTTGATTGCTCATAGTGAGAAATATTACTTTTCTGTTTTAAAAGTATTGCGATAATCCTTTTTGATTCATATTAGCTCTTTCCCCTATGACAGATTTGAGCTGATTTTCTATTCTATCCTGAGAAAATTCGTGCTTGTCTACGAGTATTTTTAGAATTTTTTCCACGTCAACGTCTTTCCATTCCAATTGATATTTTTCTGTTTTTTCTGGGTTGATGAACCAATCCAGTATTTTTTGCGGTTTTGTTTCTGAATTCCAATCTATGACTTTTAGGATATTTTCAAGTGTTTTTTCTTTTTTTATAAGTTGGAGTGCTCTTTTGGGACCATATCCTCTTATACCTCTGCAATAATCAGTTCCAATTAACATTGCTGCGATTATTAGTTGTTTTCTATCTATCTCAAGTTTTTTCAAGTTCTCTTTCAAATCAATAATTTTTGGGTTTACTGGAACATATATTTTTTTTCCAGGAACCTTTCTTTTTCCTGAAATTGACAAATTTCTTATCAAAAGAGGGCTTCCAAATAATATAGAATCCCAATCTTGTGAAGCACACGCCCATAAATCTCCTTTTTTAACCATGTGTGAAATTTGTGCTTCTCCCTCGCTTGGTGCTTTTACACAAGGAACTCCCATTGCTTCAATAAGAACAACTGCATCATCAACCATATCGTCCGTAAGTTTAGAAAGCTGTTGGGCATATTTTCGTTTTTCCTCATCTGTTTCTGCTGCTTCAAATTTTTCTCTTGCTATTTTTTTTCTTCTTTTTCTCTTTTCTAAAGTCTTATGTTTGAATTTGGGCGGTTTCCCGTCCCAAATAAAACAGGGTTTTATGTCTTCTTTTAAGAGATTAACTGTTCTATTGAATAGTCCTAATATGTGAGAGGTTACCCTTCCTTCACTATCTTTTAGAAGTTCTCCCGTACTGGTTCTTATAGTAGAAAGAAACTGGTGCGCCCAGTTGTATCCATCTATTCCTATTTTTCTATTTCTTAATTTCTGTATTTCTATGTCTTTTTCCAGGATTAATTTTCTTAAATTTGAACCCATAACAAATATTGAAAAATTTAGTAATATATATAATTACTTCCCTTTTGTAAAAATATATGGTTTTACAAAGTTTGGTGGGTCCTAAGAGAGTTAAGAACAAACCAATTAAAAGTTTTTTCTTAGGTATAATCTATGCAGCAATAGCTTTAGTGCTGGCTTATTTTATATTTCCAGACGACCCAAGCATTTCTGTTATATTTTTGACAACACTTGCAGCACTTCCCTTACTTATTGATGTATTAACATTAGAACAAGAGGAGGAGAAAGATAATTTAAAGGAAACCAAGAAGCGTCCATTAATAAAAGAACATTTGGATGTTTTTATGATATTCACATATATGTTCTTTGGATTTTTTATATGCTACATAGCAATTTATGTAACATTTCCAACAGAAACAGTCAATTTATTCTTTTCAAAACAAATTGAAACAATAATCTCTATAGTAGGGCCTGGAGGGTTTTTTGCTATGCCTGAAATAACAGGTGCATTGATTACATCTGAAAGTGCTTTAAGAATAATTATGATAAACAATTTCAAAGTTCTTCTTTTCTGTGTTTTATTTTCATTTTTATACGGCGCAGGAGCAATATTCGTTCTTGCATGGAATGCAAGCATTCTTGCAGTCGCCATGGGAAATTTCATAAAAAGAGAATTGGCTGCGTTTGGTGAATTGATTGGTTTTTCAGGAGTTCAGGCTTATTTTTATGCAGGAACTTTCGGAATCGCTAGATATATGATTCATGGACTTCCCGAGATAGCTGCTTACTTTCTAGGAGCTATTGCTGGAGGTATAATCTCTGCAGCTGTAATAAAAACAGATTATAAAGACCCTAAATTTTATGATATAATTTTAGATTCTCTTGATTTAATCGCTCTTGCAGCACTTTTGATAATTATAGCGGCGTTAATTGAAGTAGGAATAACTCCAAGAGTAATAAGTTAAACTTATTTGTAAATATTTTTTCATTAGTTAATTGAATAATTCTTTTTAACTTCAGATAAAGTCACGAATTCTACTCTTGCGATTTCTTTTCTTGCTTCTTCAATTTCTTTTTTTGTTTTCTCTGAAATTTTTTCATTATCTTCATAAAAATTCCAATTCGATTTCATAATATCACACATGATATATAGGAAAATATTACACACCTTAAATTTATATATGCCATAATTAACATAAGTTAATTTTTTAAATGTATAAAAAAGT
>SLLY01000042.1 GCA_007133845.1 Candidatus Woesearchaeota archaeon | reverse complement strand
ACAAACAATAATTTCTGCGACTGTTTTAGAGGACATAGCTAGTCTTCTATTGCTTGGATTTGTTCTACAAAAATTTACTCAAAAAACTCCCCTTCCTCTTGTTTTATTTATTCCATTAGTTATATGTATTTTAATTATATTGAAATTTTTTATTCCTTTATTAGGAAAAAGAATTTTTTCGGAAAAAGTTGAAGATGATTTATTTCAAACAAAACTTAGATATCTATTTGTTATATTAATTGCAACAGTACTTCTTTTTGAAATATTAGGTATGCATGCGATATTAGCAGGTTTTATAATTGGTATGTTTTTTGGGGATATAGCTCACGGTAAAATAGAGGAAAAAATACGTATAATAAGTTATGGTTTTTTCATACCTATTTTCTTTTTAGTTATGGGTATGCGAACAGATATTTTTGCACTAGCTAATTTAACAAATGCTTTTTTAGCAGTTTTTGTCGTTGTTGGTTTGATGAGTTCTAAAATAATAAGTGGTTGGATAGGTGGAAGGATTCTTAAATTTTCAAATGATGAAAGTATTTTATTTGGAGTATCAACAATGCCTCAATTATCAACAACACTTGCCGCAGCATATGCAGCACTAGAATTTGGAATATTGAATGATGAGATTATTTCATCACTTGTTTTACTTTCAATTGTAACCGTTTTTATAGCCCCTATTCTAATGAATTACATAATAAAAAAAATGCCTAAAAGAAATGAAATTAATTCTCAGGCTCCTTCGGAATTATAATCCAAGCTAATAAATAAAATAATAATCCAGTTCCAAATGAAAGCAATATTAAAAGTATCCAGATAATTCTTATAACTGTTGAATCGATTTCCGTATATTCTCCCAATCCCCCACATATTCCTGCAATTACTTTATCCTTTCTACTACGATAAAGTTTTTTAGTTGCTGTTTTTTCACTCTTAGATTTTTTAGATTTTTCTTTAGAATATTTTATATGTTTTTTACCTATTTTTGAATTTTTTTTATGATTTTTTCCACATTTTTTACAATAATACATATTATCACCATAAAAGCAATAAGATATATGTTTATTTAGTTTTTCCCAAGTTTTATATTTTAAATTTACTTTAAAATATTATGGTAAAAGCAATATTATTTGACATGGATAATACACTTTTAGATCTTTTTAAATTGAAACAAATGGCTATTGAAGCTGCTGTTGCTGCAATGATAGACGCAGGATTGGATTGTCCTAGAGATGAAATAATAAAAAGTATCGATCAAATCTATATAAAAGAAGGAATAGAATATCAACAAGTTTTCAATGATGTTTTAAAAAAATTAATAGGTAATGTAGATTATAAAATTTTAGCCGCGGGGATTAGTACTTATAGAAAAATAAAAAATGCATATTTAGATCCTTATCCAAAAGTTATTCCAACTCTTTTAAAACTAATAAAAAAAGGACACAAAATCGGAATAATTAGTGATGCTCCAAATTTGCAATTGTGGACAAGGCTTTGCGATACAAAACTTCAACATTTTTTTGAGTTTGTTATATCTGCAGAAGACACAGAGAAAAAACCACATTCTCTCCCTTTTAAAGAAGCATTGAAAATTTTAAATTTAAAACCAGAAGACGTTTTGATGGTAGGGGATTCGATTGAAAGAGATATAGCAGGAGCTAAAAAAGTAGGCATGAAAACAGCACTTGCAAAATATGGAATTGTAAAAGAAAAAATCGTGGGTGTTGAAGAGAAAACAAAGGAAAAAATGATTAAACCAGATTACATATTAAATAAATTTGAAGATATTTTAGAAATCGTTTAATTTTTCGCTCTTTTTTTTGCATAAGATTTAAATTTTAAATATTTGTCTTCGCAAGGTATACCGTTCGAAATCCAAATTTTTGTTTTTAAATTAACTCCATATGGCTTTCTTATATTGTACTCTTCAATCATTTCTTTCCAACGTTTAAAATCAAAATCGCTTTCCAATATTCTGGTTAATTTAAAATAATTTAGGTTATATCCAATATCTTTTAAATGTTCAAATATTTCTTTCGTTTCTTTTGGACCTTCTTCCACTAAATATTCCAATATAATTTCACTATAATCTACTTTTTTTTCGTGTATATTCAAATCAAAAAAATCTATACTCATAATTCATTAAAACAAATGTTTATATAAAAAAATTGCTATTCTTTTATCATAATGAAAAAGCTAAAAATTGGAATATTTGCTTTTACAAGCGATGAAGGATGTATAATGCAAATTTTAGAATCTTTAAATAGCACATTCGAAGAACTTAAAGATTATTTAGATATACGACATTTTAGACTTCTTATTCCAAAAAAAGAAATGCAAAAAATGGATGTAGCTTTTATTGAAGGTGCAATTTCAACAAAGAAAGATTTAGAATTATTAAAAAAAATAAGAGAAAACTCAAAAAAAATTGTTGCTATAGGTTCTTGTGCAATAAATGGAGTGCCTTCAAATATGCGAAATTCTTTTGATGAAAAAACAAAAAGTAAAATAAAATCGTTTCTTGAAAAATTCGAACATTTCGACACTGTTGAACCAATTGAAAAGTATATAGAAGTTGATGAAAAGATAAACGGGTGTCCAATTTCTGAAGAAAATTTTATAATTTGTTTAAAAAAATATATTGATGAGTTTGGTGTTAAAAATGCATGATTTTGATTTAAACATAAAAAATTTGAGTAAAATAGAAGGACATGCAACCTTGAAGATAAAAGTGAGAAAAGATAAGGTTGAAAATGTAAAACTTATTGTTGAAGAGAATAGAAGATTCTTTGAAGAAGGCATCATTGGAAAAAATTACCAAACAATTCCTCAAACCGTTTCTAGAATATGTGGAACTTGTAGTGTAGCTCATTTAACTTGCGCGTCAGAAGCTATAGAAAGAGCACTCAAAGTAGATATTTCAAGACAGACATTAGTTATGAGAAAACTTTCATTAATGGGTATGAATCTCAGAGATCATGCTATGCATTTGTATTTTTTTGTATTGCCAGATATTTTGGGAAAAGAATCTGTTTTGGATTTTAATAAAGAAGAACATCATTTTTTAAGAGAAGGATTTGAAATGAAAGCTGCTGGAAACCTTCTCACAAAACTGGTGGGAGGTAGGGCAATTCATCCAATGTTTGCTCAAGTGGGGCATTTTTCAAAAGTACCCGAATCTTCAAAAATAAAAGAAACGATTGAAAAATTAAAGAAAGCGAGGGAAAAATGTTTTGATATAATGGATATAATGGAAAGTTATGAATCCAATTTTAGAAGAAAAACAAATTATATTGCTATTGCAGACGATAATTATACTTTTTTAACAGGCAGAATTTTTGATTCTAAAGGTTGGAGTGTTTCGGAAGAAAATGTTGGAAATTATTTAAAAGAAATTGTTATACCTTACTCTCAAGGAATTGGATATGAATTAAAAAATAAAGAATTTTTAACAGGAGCTATTGCTAGAATGAATATAAATAGTAATTCTTTACATCAAGAAACGAGAAAAGATATAAGAAAATATTTGAGAATATTCCCAACTCATGATATATATAAAAATAATCTTGCGCAGGCAATAGAAAACCTTCATTGTATAGATTCATCAATTGAAATTTTAGAATCTGAAGAATTTAAAGAAGAGAAAAAACCAGATATAAAAATTTCTGAGTCAGAAGGTGTTGGAGTTGTTGAAGCTCCAAGAGGTCTCTTATATAATCGTTTTAAAATTGATAAAAATGGAAGAATATTGAAAAGCAAAATAGTTACTCCCACTGCACAAAATCAGATAAGAATGGAAAATGATATACGTCAACTTGTTGAAGATAATTTGGATAAATCTGAAGAACAAATAAGAATTCTTGTTGAAGAACTAATACGTTCTTATGACCCTTGCATGACTTGTGCAAGTAGATTCCTCAAACTAAAATGGATTTGATTTTTTCTTTTACTTGTTTTAACGCATCTTCTATGGAAATTTTTTGAGGCAATCCTATTATTTTTACTGAATCTATATATCCTATTTTTTTTAGAAGTTTTAAATTATGAGAAAGTCCAAAATCATGCATTGAAACTATTCTGTTAGAGTCAAGTTGTTCTATATCTTCAATAATAATTGTTTTTTTTATACCACAAATTGCATCCATTAAAATTAAATTTTTTCCTTCGTCCTTTAATTCTTCTTCTGTTTCAAATTCCTTAAATTGTATATTTGGAAATTCCTTTTTTAGTGAGGGAATTAATTTTATAGGGATGCTATCCTCTTCAATCAACGGATTTCCAAAAACAAGTATTTTCATTTTAACTTATCTATTATTTTATCAGAAAGTGGGATTAAACTCTTCAAATTTTTATTGTTATAAGATTCAACTAGATTTTTTTGATGAGAAATCAATATTCTCCTTTCTTTATCGCTTAAAACTTCAATCGCATAATTATGGTGCTTGGAAACATATCTTCCTATTTTAGGATTATTTAAAAAATCTGTTAAAATTTCATCTGTTTTTTCTTGAAGAGAGAGTTTACCTCCTATTTGCACATATTCTAAGTATGAAACTTTTATTCTATTCTCGTTTATTTCTTCCACTTTTGCTGGAAATATTGAACAATTATTTAATTCATTTATGTCGCATTTTTTGCTTAATTCAAAATCTCTTTCTGTAATCTCTGGAAAATTATCAATTATCCAATCCCTAAATTTTATAGAATTGTGTGAATTCTTAGAATTTCCTTTCCAATACTCTCCTACATCCTTTTCATTAAATGGCATTTTAACATATTGTATTAGATATGGGCAATTTTTAGCGAAAAATACTATTAAATTTAAAGCACCACCTTCTGATTTTCCATCGATATACTCTAAAATATCTTTACAATCTTCTTTATATTTTTCAACACTTGCAAAAGCAGGATATCCATATTTTAGGTGATACTTAAAACCATTTTTATTTAATGGTTTATCTGTCCATCCTTCGAGTGTTGAATTTCCTTTGCACATAATAAAAATATTCTTTTGTTGGTATAAATAATTATTTATT
>SLLY01000049.1 GCA_007133845.1 Candidatus Woesearchaeota archaeon | reverse complement strand
GTAAGCCCAGGACGAGATTTGCACTCGTGACCTTCGCCTTTCTGGAAATCCTTTCTTTTGATTGTTTTTAAGAAAAGATGTTACCAAGGCGACGCTCTACTGACTAAGCCACCTGGGCTTAAAATTTAAACAACCATTTGATTTAAAAAATTATTGTTAAATATAAAAAAGATAAATCACGAAAAAATAAATCAAAAGTGCGAGCACGTCTTTTATTGTTGTTACAAGTGGGCCTGAAGTTATAGCGGGGTCGATATCAATTAAACTGCTTAAAAATGGGATTACAAACCCCAAAAAAACCGCGACTATTGAAATCAAAACAGTGCTTACAAAAAGCACAGATGCAAGATATGTATCTCCGGGAAACATCAAATATGAAGAGCCCGCTATTGCAGCTCCTAAAATAATTCCTAGAAGTAATCCTGTTATCATATCAAGAAAAAGCAAACGAATAACTCTTTCTTTATATTTAGGTTCATCTATAGAAAAAGTTCTCGCAAATATAGTTGATGTTTGAGCTCCTATATTGCCTCCGGTTGCCATAAGCACAGGTATAAAAACAGCCAAAGCTGGAACGGTAACAATTGCCGCTTCATAATTCTTAATTATGCCTCCCGCAAGAAAGACTCCAGCAAAAACACATGCAATAAGCCAACCTACTCTTTCCTTAATTATTTTGAATATGTGTTTGAAATTTATTTCTATTTTTTCATCAGATTTTATTATGTCAACTACACGATTTATATTATGATTTTTGTCCCATTTTAAATTATCGAGCAAATCTTCTGAAAGAACAACTCCTAAAAGTTTTTTATCTTTATCTACGACAGGAACTTCAGATATTTTATATTTAACAACTACACTTACAGCATTGACAAGAGTGGATTTATCATTTACAAAATAACATCTTTTCTTCATCAATTTTTTCAGTTTTTTGCTTGGAGTTTGCAAAAATATTTCCCTCAAATCAACAATTCCAACAAGTTTTTTTGAATTATCTAAAATGTATATTATATGACTTATTTTTGAGGGGTTTGTAAGTTTTTTCCATTCTTTCAGTGCTTCTTTGACGGTGCTGTCTTCATCCATCGTAATATATCCAGATGTCATTAAGCTAGTAATTTTTTTAGGCATAACAATTAGAATAATTATAAGTATAAAAGATTTGTTTATTCATTTTTTATTTCAACTATTTTATTTTTTGAGAAAAAACCTTTTGAAATATTGATGTTATTTGTTGAAACTTTAAAATACTTAGATAGAATTTTTAAAAGTTCTTTGTTAGCTTTGTTTTTCTCGGGGACTGATTTTAGCTTAATCTTGAATTCATTTTCATTTGTTTTTTCAATCGATTGTTCAGATGAGTTAGGAACAACCTTCACTTTTATTTTCATACAAAATCAAAAAGTCTTTTTTGTTGAAGAATTATACTTTGTTTTCTGTATTCTTCAATTGAAAGAGTAAGTTTTAAACTTATATAATCTATTGCTTCATTTAATGTTTGAAATTTAATTGGATTTTGCTTCATAGCATTTCTTGCATTTTCACGCACCTGCCAAACACCTAAAGGCACAATATATCCTTCTGAAATTTCTCTGAAAACAATAACTCTTGCTTGAATTTTCATTTTATCGAGAGCTTCACAAACCGCAAATCTTGCTGCATAATAACCTCCGCCTTCTTTGTCTGCATATGTTTTTCTCCCCTCAAAGGGTTCATATTCATCAAGAATGAAAGTTTCCTTTGCGTTTTTAGCCCAACTAGAACCTGGAGCCCAAGCTTCAAAATTTTCATACTCCCATCTTCCTGGCATCAAAAGAATTACAAATTTATTGTCCAAATATTTAGATTCATAAACATAATAATTATTGATTTGTTTGTACTCT
This sequence comes from Candidatus Woesearchaeota archaeon, assembly GCA_007133845.1. Classification (GTDB taxonomy): domain Archaea; phylum Nanobdellota; class Nanobdellia; order CSSed11-243R1; family CSSed11-243R1; genus CSSed11-243R1. Next base: position 3,255 of record SLLY01000049.1, on the reverse strand, counting down.
CTTATTCGATTAATCATATCTTTTGCGAGCATGTCGTCAATTGCAGTTATACTCCATCTTGTCGGAACCATTTTTTTGTCTTTTTGTTTTCCCAACGCTCCGCTCGTTAGAATATTTGTTATGTAATAGATATCATAATTTTTGTGAAGTAGATTTATTTGATTGATTGCTCTTAAATCGTCGCTTACAATACTTTCAACTTTTCTTGGAATTTTTGGATTTTCAATTACTTTTAGTTTTTGTAAATCTGCGGAAGGCCCCATTGGCTGTGTTATATCTGAAAAATTCACTCTGTATTTTGGTTCTTTCTTGAATGTCAAATCAACTCCTGTGGGTTTTCTTGACATTGCCAAAAGCTGGTTTTCTTCAATGAATTTATTTCTTGATTTTATGTTCAATATATTTTTAGAACGAATTGTCATCGAACGAGCTTCTATAATTTTTGTATATGGATTGCCAAACCATTTAGAAGGATTATCTACAAAATTTTCATTTTCAATAGCGCCCATAGGACCTGCAAAAACATTGGGATAATTTGAATGTCCGACAAAAATTGATGTGGAGGGTCCGGAGAATTCCTTGCCTATTTTTATTTTGGTGCCAGCACTAAATTTAGCTAAAAGCGGACAAGGATTATTTCCGCACAAATTTTTTCCACCCTTACAGATTACACACATATTAGGAGAGGACACCATAATTATATCACAGCAGATTCATCTATTGAAAATATTTTATTTGAAGCATCTATTGTTGCTTTTACACCTATAGGAATTGTAATGTTATTACAATTATGTCCAAATTCTTCAATTTTTAAAATTGGGAATTCATAATTTTTTGTAACTCTTTGTATAACTCTTTTGTAATTAACGCCTTTATATCCATCAAGATTTCCAACAACCAAACCCGAAATTTTTTCAAAAACATCATGTAATTTATAACATGCAAGTGTTCTTTCGATTTCTTTTGCATTCGTACCAAGAGATTCAAGAAGAAGAATATTATTTTTAAAAGAAGGTTCAAATTTAGTTCCTAAAAGTTGCTCTACTATTCTAAAAGTTCCTCCGACTAATCTTCCATTTGCTTTTCCGGATTTTATTGTTTTCCATTTGTTTTTATTAAAGGGTGTTATACTTCCTATAGATTCTGGAGAAATTGCTTTTAAAAAATGTGCATTTATTTTAACAAATTTTTTCATATGCATTACAATAGGCCCATGAAACGTTATCAATCCTGTTTTGGAAAAAATTGGATTAAACAATGTTCCTATATCAGACATTCCACAAAATACTTTTGGATTTTTTCTGATGATGTTGAAATTTATTTTATTTAAAAGTTGGATTGCTGTATCTCCTCCTGTAGAACATATTATTCCATCTACTTCATTGTCTTCAAATGCCCAATGTAAATCTTCGATTCTCTGCTCGATTGTGCCTGCAGAATAATTATACTTATGTTCATCGAGTTCAGCATAAACATTTTTTCCGAGTTTAATATGAAAACCTAGATTTTTGATTATGTCCAATCCTTTTTTGAATGATTTTTTATCATAACTTGCACTACCAGAAGGAGAGATTATCCCAATTGTGTTTCCTTTTTCAAGACGTTTAGGTTTGATTATTTTCTTAAACATTTTATTTAAAATAATTAATTAGAGTTTATTTAATTTGAGGTTGTGTCCATTTTGTCTAGTAATAATTTAATATCTTTTGATGGTTTGGTGATTGCTTCTTCATAGGTAGCTTTGCCATTATCAAATATATAGTTATATATTTCTGTGTTTTCAGCGTCTATGTCATAAAGTTCTTTATACCTCTTTTTATCTACATTGTCTCTTTCAGTTATGTCTCTTTTAGCCTGTTGAAAAGTTTTATTTTCTCTTTCTGCAACTCTTTTTGCTCTTGTTTTTAAATCGCATTTAATCCAAACTCTTATTTCTGCATTATCTCCTGCAACCCATCCGGTTAATCTACCATTGAGTAAAATGTTTCCCTCTTTTGCAAGTTTGAGACATTTTTCATCCAATAAAATATCGGTTTTTTTTGCTCTTGTTTTAGAAAATTTTTCCATGGAAATATTTTTTTCTTTTGCAAGTTCTCTAAAAACATCTCCCATATTTTTATATTTTATTTTCAGTTTTTTTGCCAATGTTTCTGCAATTGTAGATTTTCCAGAACCGGATAACCCAGAAACAGTAATTGTTATCCCTTTCTTTTTTATATTGAATTTTTTTTCATAATTTTTAAGCTTTTTAACGTATGTGCTCATGTTTTATTAAAAACACATACGCTTTTAAAAATTTAGTTACTCTGTAAATATATGAATATGGAAATAATTGGATTCATTGGTGCATTTTTGCTCATAATTGCATGGACGCCCGAAATAATTTATATCGTAAGAACGGGCAAATCAAGAATGGACAACACTTTCACAGGAATTATACTTTTGGCAACAATAATTCTATTGGCATATAGTATGGTGATAGATAATTTAGTATTCATAATTGTTAATTCTTTCATACTTTTTCAAGTTTCTATAAGTCTTTATTATAGCTTTTTTCCTCGTAAAAAATAATGCGGGGGAAGAGACTTTCAGACTTTTTGGTTGAGCTTTTTTCCAAAAAGGTCATTTGAACTCTCGCAGGGACTAACCCAATGGGTCCTAAACCCATCCCGTTTGACCAGGCTCCGGCACCCCCGCATATGAATAATATAAAAAAATTTATCTTTTAATCTTTTTGTATAGCTTATTTACAGCCGATTTCACTATATCCCATTTTCCTACTGCACCATAAGAAGTTGCATAGACAGAACTTAATAAAAGTCCGCCTAATAAAACGTTTCCAATATCAGAACATGGAAAACGAGTATTTTCAGAAACGGTGGCTGCGATTTCATAAAAATCTCCGCCAGGAGATAAAAAAGAATCCATGTGTAAAAATAAGCCAGCCCACCCAATTCCAGAATATTTCAAATCTTTTTCTTCTATTCCCTTTTTTATTAAATATGCAGATGTGGGAACTATTGCAAGAGTAGGTAATGCACCAGTAATAATATATGAAGTAGTATTTGGTGTTGATGCATACACATGACTGTAAAATCCACTAGAATCCATTCCAAAATTTAATGCATGAACGGTGCCACCTGTACTTTTTGCACCAAGTATATGAAATAATTCGTGTGTTAAAAAAATTCCTGGTATACTAGCATAACCAAAAAAAAGACTTTTATTAAATTGTTCCTCTAATATGTCAATTTC
>SLLY01000053.1 GCA_007133845.1 Candidatus Woesearchaeota archaeon | reverse complement strand
TGTCAATATGGACAGGAAAAGAAGTTGCAAATTATATAGAAGGTAAAAAAGAAATTAACCCTAATGGTGTTGATTTGGGCGTTTCTGAGATATGGAAAATTCCAGAAGATGGAAAGGTAACCATACACGGAAAAGAAAGAAAAATAGAACCAGAGAAAACAAAAGTTGAGTTAGATGGAGATTTTTACATACTCCCAAGGGGGACATACGAAATTAGAATTGCAAATAAAATAACTATTCCAAAAAATGCGGTTGGCTTTTTGTTTCCAAGAAGCACATTCAATAGATTTGGTGTCATTAAATCTGAAACGGCGGTTTGGGATTCTGGATATTCGGGGTATGGAACCCAAACGATAAGAATAACTGTAGATGAAGTGAATGTTCACAAAAACGAATATTGGTTTCAAATGATTTTTATAAGTTCAAAAGAGAAAGTCAATCAAACTTATGAAGGGCACTGGCAGAACGAAAAACCTCAAGATTAATTGTTTTCTATGATTAACTATAGTAAACCTTATAAATTTTGATTTTTTTAATATTTTATGAAAACTGTAACTGTAGCAACAAAATTAACTGAAAAAATGACAGAAATAATTGATGAAATGGTTGAAGAGGGAATATACACAAGCAGAAGCGATGCATTAAGAGACGCAGCTAGATTAATGATTGTATCTCAGCGAGGAATTCTAAACGGAAAAACGAGATATACAAAAGAGAATCGTAAAAAAGCACTAAAAAATTTTGCAACTAAAAAGGGTTTTAAGTTATAATTCTTTAGGAGAACGAACCAATACATAATCTTCTAATTTACTAAAGTGTTTAATATCCCACGTAATCACTATCGCATTTTCTTGTTTGGCTTTAATGGCGTGTAATGCATCTCCTTTCCAAATTTTATATTTTTTAGCTAATTTATCTGCCTTTTCCCAATCTTTTTTGTTTATTTTTGAAATTTTAATCTTTTTAAGAGAGAAGTACGGATTAAATTGCTTTAAAATTTCTTTTTTATTTAAAGATGTGATTGATAAGAGTTCTTCTATTACGAAATCTGATATTATTAAATAAAATTCGCATTTTACAACACGTTTTAATATTTCTTCGGAAAAATATTCCAAAAAGTCTCCAATATTTCTTCCATATTCCTTGTCCCAATAACTTATGAATACATTTGTGTCAACATAAATTTTTTGCATGATAATATTTATGAGAAAACCTTTTTATAATTTGTAGGGCATTGTCCAATATTTCCAGTAAAAAATTTAATTTTTAAATTTCAATCTTTTATATATTTCTCCGGCAAAGAATACAGTTGATGAAAGAACAAATATTATTGAAATTTCAATCAAACTAAGATTTACAAACCTGAATACGTTTTGGAAAAATGGTACATACATAACCATCCCCAAAAGCGCTATAGATATTACAAAAGATATTGGTACAAGTTTGTTGCTGAAAAATCCTATTTTGAATATTGAATTTTTCAAGGAACGCATATTTATGAAATTGAAAAGCTGTGTGAATGCCATAACTGCAAAAGCGCCAGTTCTAGCTTTATCCAATCCAAAATTTATATTGAAATATTTGAAAACAGTGATTGTTAAAATAGCCATTATAATAGTCATCATTATCATAAAAGGTATAATTTCTTTCGAAAGAATGTTCTCATCTTTTTTCTTTGGCGGTTCTTCAAGTACACCCTTTTGAGGAGGCTCGAAAGCCAAAGCTCCTGCGCTAGTTGTGTCTGTAACCATATTCAGCCACAAAATTTGAGTTGCAAGCAAAGGAAGAGGAAATCCCAAAGCCAATGAAGTAATGATGCTAACTGTTTCCGCAAAATTAGTTGTAATCAAGAATGAACTCGAATTTCTCGTGTTAATAAAAACTGTTCTACCTTCTTCGACAGCATTTACTATCGACACAAAATTATCATCTGTAAGCACCATTGAACTACTTTCTCTTGCGACATCCGTTCCAGTGATACCCATAGCAATTCCTATATCTGCCTTTTTCAAAGCAGGTGCGTCATTAATTCCATCCCCAGTCATTGCAACTGTTTCACCCTGTTCTTGAAGTGTTTCAACAAGTTTCAGTTTCATGTTCGGTGTGACTCTTGCGAAAACGGAAATATTTTTTACCACATCTTTAAACTCGCTTTCAGAGAGTTCATTCAACTCCATTTCAGTCATCGCTAAAGGATAATCTCCATTATCCTTTCCGACAAGTCCGATCTCTTTTGCTATTGCGAGTGCAGTATCTTTATGGTCACCTGTTTTCATTATAACTCTAATTCCAGCCATCTTTGTTTTTTCAATTGCTTCTTTTACCCCAGTTCTTATAGGGTCACGCATTCCTACTAATCCTTTGAAAACGAGGTTGTCAACCATATCTTCCTCAAGACTTTCTGTTTTATTCGGAACTTTTTTATAAGCAATACCAAGAACTCTCATACCTCTTTCCGCAAAGTCATGTGTTTTTTCGCGAATTTCCTTTTTCTGTTTTTCTGTAATTTTTTTTGTGCTTTTTTTACCGGTAATTTCAGAACATTTGGAAAGAATAGCTTCCGGAGCTCCAACGACATAAATTTCCTTTTCGCCGTTTTCTTCTATAAGCATCGAAAGGGAAGCTCTGTATTTTAATTCAGGATTGAAAGGTAAATCATCAATTCTTTTGTCTCTTTTTGCAACAACTTCTTTTTTTAGTCCGGCTTTTTCCGATAAAACCACAAGAGCGGCTTCAGTCGGGTCGCCCATTATTTTATATTTGTCTTCTTCTTTTTCGACTTTTGCATTGTTGCATATAGAAGTCATATGTAAAAATTTTGACAAGCGCTTGTTTTTCAAGGGTTCAATCTTTTTATCTTTTTGGAAAAATTCTCCAACAGGTTCCCAACCTTCTCCCGTGACATCAAAAACGTCTTCTTCAGGTAAAAATATTTTTTCAACGTTCATCGTGCTTTTTGTGAGCGTTCCTGTTTTGTCTGTTGCAATTACAGTAGTTACACCGAGAGTTTCAGTAGCCGGGAGCGTTCTTATTATAGCGTTTCTTTTCGCCATTCTATGAGCTCCTACAGCAAGAACTATAACCATTACCGCTGGAAGTCCCTCGGGTATTCCCGAAACAAGTGCTGCGATTGTAAAAAGAAATATTTCATAGAATTCAAAGCCTCTTATTAAGTAGCCAACCAAAAACACGAAAAGTGCTGTCAAACCTGCAATTGCACCCATTTGTTTTGCAAGTGTATCTGTTTTTTGTTCGAAATGTCCTTTGACATTTTTGATTCCACTTATACTTTCAGCTATTTTTCCTATTTCAGTTTCCATTCCAATAGATGTTACAACAGCTCTTGCTTCTCCTCCCGCTGCAAAAGTTCCCATGAAAACCATGTTTCTCCTATCAGCAACGGCGGTTTTTTCATTAAGTTCTTTTGAGTCTTTGTTTATAGGTAAAGATTCTCCTGTTAATGATGCTTCTACCGTCCGGAAATTTTTAGAACGAATTATTCTTGCGTCCGCAGGTATTTTGTCACCTTCTTCCATAATAATGACATCACCAGGAACTAATTCTTTTGCAGGTATTTTTTTTATTTCTCCGTCACGCACAACTTTTGCATAGAGAACAATCATTTCTCTCAACGCGTCAATGGATTTCATTGCTTTGTATTCCTGTACAAAACCCATACCAGCGTTTACAAGAATGACTGCTGTTATTACATAAGTATCAATTGCATGTCCCGCGAAAAAAGAAATAACTGCCGCAGCGACAAGTATGTATATTAAAAAACTTTTGAATTGGTTCAAAAATATGATTAAAGGATGTTCTCCTCCCCGTTCAGGAAGTTCGTTTTTTCCGTATTTTTCAACACGTTTTTTTGCCTCATCTGAAGAGAGTCCTTTTTCAGAAGTAGACAAATTTTTCAATACTTCTTCAAAAGGTTTTGCGTGAAACGAACTTTTCATTATATTTTTATAAAGGACACATCTTTTAATAGTTTTACTGAGCTAATAGAAAAAACTTATAATATGTGAATATTTTAAATAATTGATAAACATGAAAATTATTGGAGTTTGTGGAAAACTTGGAAGTGGAAAGGACGCTTTTGCGGATTATTTAGTTAGAAAGCACGATTTTAACAAAATAACAATGAGTGAAATAATCCAGAAAGAGATGGAATCTGAAGGTTACAAAGACATAGACAGATTGCAAATTCAAGAATTTTCAAGGGAATATAAAGAAAAATATGGAAATGATATTTGGGCAAAAGCATGTGTTGAGTATGCAAGAAAAAAACAATATAGAAGGGTTGTGATTTCTGGAGTGAGGGATTCAGAAGAACTTGAATTTTTCAAAAATAATCTTGGAAAAGATTTTGTTCTTGTTTCGATTAAAGCAGAAAGAGATGAAAGATTCAAAAGAATAAAAAACAGAAAAAGCAACAAAGATGTTGATTTGTTTGGAGATTTTGTAAGACAAGAACAAAGAGAAGCAAAACTTTTTGATTTATATGAAAATTGTGAGGAAATTTCTGATTATATTATAGACAATAGCAATACACTCATAGAACTTTACTCGAATGCCGAAGGACTTTTAAAAGAATTAAATTGGAAGGATACAAATTTTTAAATTTATAAAACAATAATTAAACTTATTATAAATAAAATTAAAACCACAATGAAAACTATTTTTAGCGAATTTGATACTTTTGCAGGCTTAACTTTTTTTTTTCTTTCAGAAACTTCAATATCAGGAAAAATAGGACTTGAAAATCCACATTCATCACATACAAAATTTTCCGAAAATCCCAGAACATCTATAAGTCCGCCGCGAATTCTGCGAACATCATTTGATTTGCATTTAGGACATATTCTTGTCGTTTTCATGAAAAATAAAGAAATTCACCATTTATTTGATTTTTTAAAGCTTTAATTCAAGGTAATCGAATTCCTCATCTCCAAGCCATTCTTCATAAGTTTCTAGAACTCTTCCATTTTTTCCTTGAATTATCTTACTAAAACCATTTTCCTTTCTTGCGTGTAATGTAATCCTTTTGTAACCTTTTTCTTTTGCAATTTTAGATAATCCATTGAATAGTTTTGAGCCGCATCCTTTACCCTGATATTCTGGAAGGACTGCGATAGATTCCAAATAAAGAGTATTATAATTTTCAAATTGTGGATCACTTTCAATGTCATAAACTTCGCAGTTTT
>SLLY01000012.1 GCA_007133845.1 Candidatus Woesearchaeota archaeon | reverse complement strand
TTCTTTTTGGTGCTGCTTTCTTCTTCACTGCTTTTCTTTTTGGTGCTGCTTTCTTCTTCACTGCTTTTCTTTTTGGTGCTGCTTTCTTCTTGACTATTTTTTTTACCATTTTATTTACCTCCAAAACTTTCTAATTTTATAAACACTCTAAACTTTAAATAGATTTCTTAAAATAAAAAATAAAATTATTCATATCTTAATGCATCGACGGGTTTTAATTTTGAAGCTTTGTATGCGGGAATTGCACCAGCAATCATTCCGATTCCCATTGAAAAAGCTAAAGCACCTATCATCAATTCTGGTGTTATTAAAGTATGTGCTTGGGTTAAAGACGCTACAAATCTTGATGCAAAAAATCCCGCAATTATTCCAATAACGCCTCCGACTAATCCTATCATTCCAGAATTAAATAAAAATATTAAAAGTATATCTCTATTCTTTGCTCCAATCGCTTTCATGATTCCTATCTCTTTTGTTTTTTCAAGAACTGAAGTAAACATAGTATTGGCTATTCCAACACCACCCACCAACAAAGAAATTCCTGCTATTGCTGTAAGAAAAAGTCCTAGTGTTCCAACTATTTCTCTTATTATTCTTTGGAAATCTGCTGGATTTATTATTGTAAAATCTTTGTCTTCTTCTCTAAGAATTCCTCTAGACATCATTAATTTTTTTTCTATTTCTTCTACTGTTTCATCTGCAATTAATATGTCTTCAATTTTTACAGATGCTGAAGTGAATTCATTTTCACCAACATCATCAATTATAGCTCTTGCAGCTGAATGTGACATATAAATAGTATTTCCAGATTCTAATATACCAACAACTCTAAATGTTCTTCCTTCTATCAAAACATTACTGTTAATGGGTATGTCGTCAAAAATTCTATCTGGAATATCTCCACCAATAACAACTGAGAAAGTGTCTCCTGATGAAAGAAATCTTCCTGAACTAATTTTTTCATTTGTTATTTCAGTCCAATACACGGGATTAACTCCTCTAACATTTAATGTTGAAGACTCTCCTCCATAAGATAATTGTCCTCTGCCAGAAATTTCTCCCATTACATATAAAACATTGTCAGTTGTACTTATTGCAGATATATCTCTAGAACTTAATAAATCTGCGTCTCGTCCTGCTCCTTGCATACCAAAGAAAAACATTGCGCCAGGAGTTCCTGGAGTTACTGTGAGAACATCCGCACCTAATTCACCTAATTGTCTTTCTAATTCGTGCTGTCCTCCTTGACTTATTGAAACAATTGAAACTACTGCTGCAATACCTATAATGATACCTATTATAGTTAACCAACTTCTCAATTTACTATTTACTAATATGTTTAAAGCTAGTTGAAAAGTTTTGCTGAGTCTCATTTTTCTTTATTTTTTTTTATCCATTCTGGTATGCCTGTAGACTTTTTTTTGCTGCTTGTTGTTTCTCTAATTTTTTTTCTGTAGATATAATAAGAGATTCCTATAAGTATCAATGCAACGATTACATAATATGATATATTAATTTCAAAATAAAATGCAGTTTCTTCTTTTTCTTCTTTTTCAGAAGTATGTATTGTTTCTAAAATTAACTCTTTATTTACAACTCTTCTTTCCCCGAGAGCATCTGTATAATAAATGTCTATCTCTAAAATTTCAGTGTTTTCTTTTTTTGGTTCTAGATTAAATCCTACAAGAGTATAATCTCCTTTTCCTAAAGAACCTACCATTTGTCCGTCTGTTCCGATTATTCTAAAATCTTCCTGTTGTGGTATTCTAACAACGACTGCATCTGCTTCATTTTTTCCGGCGTTTGCTATTGCTATTGCAACATCATTTCCAGAAACATCGTGAATTACTGCATCGAAATCAGTCCTGTAATCTCTAACAACTATATCGAAGGAATAAACAGTTCCATCACTTGAACCTTCCTTAGTTATTTGTTTTAAGTATAATGTGTTTACACCTTCAACAGCATCCCTATCGACTCTTACTTGATATTGCATAAAAATTTTATTGGATGCCAGATTTTTAAACTCCCTAATTGGATTTTCACTTAAATCTATGCTAAATGGAAAAATATCTAACATTTCAAATTTAACATAATCTGTGGCAGAACCTAATTCTGCATTTATCCATATATCGAAGTATTCTCCTGCATTAACAGGATATGGTTCGTATTTTACATTAGAAATTTGAGAACCTGAAAAATCCCACCTAGTAGAGTAAACTATTTCTTTGCCTGGATTAGAATATCCTGCATTTGCAAAACTTATAAAAATAAATCCGCTTATTAAAAAAATCGCCAACAATAAATATATTTTTTTCATTTTATCACCTTATTTCTTTACTTCCTTAATAATTTTACCATCTTTTAAATAAATAATTCTTTTTGCATATTTAACTAATTCTTGATCGTGAGTTACAAGAACTATTGTTTTTCCTTTTTTGTTTAGTTTCTCTAAAAATTCTACAACAAACTTTCCTGTCTTACTATCTAAATTGCCTGTGGGTTCATCTGCAAGAATAACTTCCGGGTTATTTGAAAGTGCTCTTGCTATGGCTACTCTTTGTTGTTGTCCTCCCGAAAGTTCATTTGGTTTATGATTCAATCTATCTTCTAAGCCGAGAGCTTCCAATAATTCTGTAGCTCTTTCTCTCGCATTAACTTCTGGAATGTTTATTATTTCCATAGGTAACATTACATTTTGAAGTGCAGTAAGATTTGGTAGAAGATTAAATTGTTGGAAAATGAATCCTATTGTTCTTCCTCGTAATGAAGCTAAAGAAGATTCACTCATATCAGAAATATTTTTTTCGCGAAGATAAATATCGCCATATGAAGGTTTATCTAAAGCTCCAACAACATTAACCATGGTGCTTTTTCCACTTCCAGAAGGTCCGACAATTGCTAAAAATTCTCCTTTGTATATTTTTATATCTATACCTTTTAAAACAACAAGAGGTTCTGCTTTACCCATGTCATATTTTTTCCATACATTATCTATTTTGATTAGAGTTTTTTGTGTCATTTTAAATTAATATAAAAATAGCGGGGAGTGGATTTGAACCACTGACCTTCGGGTTATGAGCCCGACGACCACTCCAGACTAGTCTACCCCGCTATATTACATTACAAAAAGATGTAATTTGTTTTTAAATGTTGTGGAAATATTTTTTCCTAAGATATTTAAGTGATTAAATTTTTTATTGGTTTATGGCAGAGGAAAATAAATACGAATCTAAAAAATTTGACATCGGTGTTTTAGGACAAGGTCCGAGTAAAGGAAATATAAAACTAAGAAATTCGAAAACGTGTGGAGAAGAGCGGAATTTGCCTGTAAAAAAGATTGAAAATAAAAAAGAAAGTTCTGAAGCCTTAAATAATATTATTGGCAGAAAAGTGGAAAGAAAAGAATTTCAAGCACCAAGAAGAACACATGACAATTCGGTAACAAAACCCACCACAGATAAGGTATTGAGTCCAAGTGAATTAGTTAAAGAAACGGAAAAAATAGCTAAAGAAATGTTGAAAGAAGGAAAACATAGAAGATAATTTACCCTATTATTTGAACGTCTTCGAATTTCACAATAGGTGCAACAACACTTGTCTCTTGTCTAAGGTTTTTTCCGATTGCTTCTAATTTTTTAAGTTGTTCAAAAAGATTGAAACTTACCATAGCTTGTTTTATAGGAAATTTTAATTCGCCATTTTCTATGTAAAAAGAATTTTCTATACCCAAAGAACAATCTCCAGTAACTTGATTTATCAAATGATAACCCATTGCAAATGTTGCAAGAGTCCCTTTTTTTGTATCTGAAATAATTTCTTCTCTTGAATAATCTCCAGGCGAAACAATAAAATTGGTAGGTCTTATGGAAGGAATTCTATCAAGCCCTCCACAATTTCCCGTGCTTTGAGTTTTATCTTTTTTTGCTGAGTATATATCATATAATGGTTTTTTAAAAACTCCTTTATCGAATATTACCTTTTTTTGATATGGAGTTCCTTCGTAATCAAACGAGCCACTTAAAAGTCCTTTATCCATAAGTCCATCATCAACTACTGTAAAATTTTCAGAAAATACTTTTTCACCTATTTTGTTTGATAGTGGACTTCTTTTAGAATGTATTTCATCCGCACTAACTGCAGGAATTATAACATTTTCAATAAACCCTGCAAAAGCAAAATAGTCTAAGATAAGTGAACCTCTAAATGTTTGAATTGATTTTGGATTCAGACATTTCAGACACAATTTTTCTGCTTCTTTACCAACATATACAGGGTCAAATAAATCTCTAGAAACTTTGAAATCTGTCGCACTTATTTCACCAGACTTTGCTTCCACCATTGTTGAAAATGATGTTTCTTTTTCTTTTGCAAAAAGCCCTTCAGAATTTGCTATTTCTGTTTCTTCAAAAGATTTGTTTATAGATAATACTGGAATTTCAAATTCTTTTTTCATTTCTTTTATTATAGTGTATCCTTTTTCAACTATTTTTTCTGTTGGTAATTCTTTCAATCGTCCAGAATAAATCATTTCTGCAGTATTGAATTTTTGAGGTTTTGCTAAAACAATTTCGTGTTTCAATTTTTTTGATGCTTTCATTATATTCACTGCATCCATGAGGCATTTCTTCCATTTAGAAAAATCTGAAGTCGTAGAATATCCGAATTTTTTATCTTTAGAAATTCTTATCAAAAGTTGTGTTGTATTTCCCTCTGTTGTTGTTTTTATTTCTTTTTTTGAAAAATTAGTTGAAACTTGATTTGTATTCTTTTTTAATACGATAACATCTCCGTATTTTTTTCCTTCAGATATGATATTATTCAATATTTCCATTGTCACCACCAACCATCGCTTCTGAAATTTTTATATGAGGAGACATTCCACCAACGGGAACTATTTGTCCTCTTTTTCCACAAAATCCTGGAAAACCCATGAGAGAATCATCCGCAATTTTTTCAATTTTATTTAATATAGTCAATATATTTCCACCGAAAGAAACATCTAAAAGAGGTTTAGTTATTTTTCCATTTTCAATTAGATAACCTTCCTTAGCACCGAATAAAAAATTTCCATTTGTAGGTTCTACTACACCACCAGAAGATTCTTTAGCATATATTCCTTTTTTTATACCTTCAAAAAGTTCTTCTATAGAAAAATCTCTTTTTTTCAATACAGTGTTGCTCATTCTTGGATATGGAAAACATATTGCATTTTGAGCTCTTCCATTTCCCGTAAGTTCTGTGTTCATTCTATTGGCTGTTTCTATAGACTGTAAATAATTTTTAAAAACACCATTTTCAATCATCTTCGTTTTTTTTGCTTTGATTCCTTCATCGTCGTAAACAAAAAAACCGTGTGAGGTTTTTAAGGAAGGATCATCTGAAAGAGTTAAAAAATCTGGTGCAATCTTTTTTCCAATTTTTTCTTTCAAGACTGATGCATTTTTAAGAACTGCATCTGCTTCACATGCATGGCCTACAGCCTCATGGAAAAAAACCTCACTTAAAGAATTATTAAGGACTATGGGAAATTTTCCTGCTGGTGCTTTTCTTGCTATGAATAGAGTTTTGAATCTTTCAAGTTCTTCGTGAACTATTCTATCTAAATCTAATTTTTTAAATACGTCATAAGAAGCGCACATCCCTTTTCTAGTAAATATCTCTCTTATTTTGGAATCTTTTTTTCCAACACCTTTGAAATAAAAATTGAAATGTTCTGATTCTTGATATATATCAGCTCCAAAATTATTCATGTACTGATGTTCTTTTCTCAAAAAAAGAGTTACTATTTGTTTATTGATTAAATTTTTGTGTTCTGTTTTTTTACTGAGATTAACAAGTTTGTCTATTCTTTCTTTTATATCAAAATTTGTAAATGATTCTCCTTTTGTTTTGATTTTATCTTGGTATGTTTTAAAATTTTTTAATTTAATTTTTTCTTTTAACATGTTAGAATTTATTTTAGCCATTTTAAGTGCTTTGTCGAAATATTTACCTATCTCGTTTTCATTATTTCCATAAGAGAAACCCCATCCACCTTTATGAAAAACTCTGATTCCATATTGAGAATTTAAATCTTTTTGAATTGAATCTATATCATCATTTTTAACAGAAATTTTTTCTGATTCTGAATTAAGAATTCGTATATCTGAAAAATCGGCTCCTTTGTTCTCTGCTTCAATTAATAATTTTTTTATATTCATGACTTTCTGAGAAAGTTTGTATTTAAATTTATTTCCACTATTTTATAGATTTTTTTATTTTTGTGAGAATCTTCTTTTTTCCTTTTGGCCATTTTAATGCGTGTTCAAGAACTTCTGCAATATTTTTTGCTGGAATTATTTTTATTCCTTTTGTATCTATTAATATGTCTTTTTCATTTGCTTTGGGTATGATTATTGTTTTTATTCCAGCTTCTTTTGCTGCTTCTATCTTGTCATTGACTCCTCCTATTGGAAGCACTTCTCCTCTTATTGACAAAGAACCAGTCATAGCTAAATTTTGTTTTATTGGTATTTCTTCCAATGCCGAAACAACTGCCGACGCGACTGAAATTGATGCTGAGTCTCCTTCGAGTCCTTCGTAAGTTTGAAGGAATTGAATATGTATGTCGAACATACCTAAAGATTTTCCAGAGTATTTTTTCACTATAGCACTAACATTTGTTATTGCTTCTTTTGCTATATCCCCGAGTTTTCCTGTTGCTAATATTTTTCCTCTTCCTTTTTCGAACGCAGGAACAACTGATGCTTCTATTGGAAGAACAATTCCTGAACCAATTTCTCCTCCGCCTATCACAGCAAGTCCATTTACTTTTCCAATTTGTGTTCCTTTTGTTCCTATTATTTGATATTCTTTTTTATCGAACGTGTATCTTTCCGCTATTTGTTGTTCTAATGTTGCTGCGGATTTTCTAGCCTTTTGAACATGTTTAGCACTTACAGAGTCGCTTCCTTCTTCTTTTGCTATGTCTCCTGAAACTCTTATAAGTCCTCCTAAATCTCTTAATTTTAGAGAAAGGTATCCTTTTCTTCCAGCTCTTCTTCGAGCTTCTTTTATTATTTCTTTAACAGCCTTTTTTGTAAAATGTGATATTTTTTTGTCTTTTTTTATTTCTTGAGCTACAAATCTTGCAAATCTTTCTACATTTTCTGGATTGTCTTTTATTTTATCTTTCATGTAGATTTCGTAACCGTTACCTCTTATTCTACTTCTCAACGCGGGATGCATTTTCTGCATAGTTTCTATATTTCCAGCTGCTACAAGAACAAAATCTGTTGGTACTGAATCTGTTTTTACCATAGCACCTGCACTTCTTTTTGAACGTCCCGTTATAGCCATTTTCTTTTCTTGCATTGCAGTTAATATAGATATCTGCATTTCAGGATTTAATGTTGCAATTTCATCGATAAATAAAACTCCTCCACTCGCTTTATGAAGAGCTCCAGCAGAAACTCTCTCGTGAGCAGGAGTGCCTAATCCTCCTGTCTGGAATGGATCGTGTTGCACATCTCCTAAAAGAGCTCCTTCATGAAGTCCTGTCGCATCAATGAATGGAGATTCTTTTTTTGAATTGTCTACTATCAATTTTGGTCCTATTATTCTTTTTCTTTGTGATTGGATTTTGTAAAGAGAATAAAAAACTAATACTCCAATGAATAGTGTAATTATAATCATAGTTCCAGATATTCTTGTTGCGGCTTGCATTATTTCGCTTGCCTGTCTTCCTACAAACCAATCTAAAATAATCGAAGCTGCAAATATAATTGCGAATATAACAACAAGAAACATCCATTGATTCTTACCCGATAATTGTGTGAGTGCTTTCAATTTTGTTTTTTCAATTATTTTGCTGCCCAATCCTGCTTGAACTATTTTTATTTTAGGATTATTTTCATCTTTTTTGTTTGGCAGACAAAGAACATCTTTTAATTTTTCTTTTGGTAAAAGCTCTGCTAGTGCTTGTCCAATCATGCTTTTTCCTGTTCCTGGTTTACCTATAAGAAGTACGTGTCTTCTTTGTTTAGCTGCTTTTTTAATTACGTTTATGGCATCTTCCTGTCCTATTACCTGATCTACTATTTTGTCTGGGACATCTATTTCTTCAGTCTTTTTGAATTTTAATTTATCTTTCCTTGCCATGTTTAGTAAAAAGAATAAAAAAGAGAGATATATAAAAGTTTAGAATTACTCTGCTTCTTCTATCTCTGCATCTCTTGGTTCTACAGAAACTGCTGCTTTTGATATTATAACTATATCTCCTGAAGCTTTAACCAATTGGTGTGGTACAACTACCCCTCTTGCTCCGGATATAGTTTTCTGAAGCACGCTATTTCTTGTTGATTTGATTCTCCATCCAAAAATTTTGTTATTCTGGATAATTACTTCTTCTATATCTCCGAAGTATTCACCTTCGTCTGTATAAACTCTCAAACCGTATGTTTTGGATATTTCTCTTAATTTCAACATAATCTTACCTCCTTTTGTATGCGATTATAAATGTTTTCTAAGCTTTTAAGTTTTCTGTATCAAACTTTTTCTTTAGTTCTGATTCTGAAATTTGAAAATATTTAAAAAATTTTTCGGTTAAATCTATTATTCTGGTTCTGCCCTGCTTTTCTGTTGCTATGAATCCCATTTTTTCTAAATTTTTTATGTGATTGTATGCTTTATTGCTTCTGATTTTAATTATTATTGATTGTTTAACAGGTCTTTTTGAAGCTATAACTGCAAGCGTTTTCATAAGGCTTTTTGGCATTTCAGGAGGGAGTATGTCGCTTAAATCTGGTGTGTGTTCTGGTTTTATGGACATTTTCCAAATATCTCCTTCTTTTAGAACATGGACGCCTTTTGAATCGGCTAGATGTTCTGCTTCCAGTTCCTCGAGTAAAATTTCTATTTCTTTTTTTTCTATTCCTGTTCTTTTAGAAATTTCCTTAATAGTCAGTCCGTTTGTGGCGAACAGAAGAGCTTCTATTTTTGCCTTTCTTCTTTCTTTTTTATTTTCGTTTTCTGACATATATTTCACCAAAATTTTCCTTTTGATTCAATTCTATTTTTCCCCTATTTGCCAAATGCATGAGTGGTATGAAAGTCCAAATTATATCTTCTTTTTCTTCGGATGGTGTTAAGGTTGAAAAAGTTAATTCGTGTTTTTTAAACTTTTGAAAGAAACCTACAATTTTTTTATACAATTCGGCAACTTTTTCTCCCAAATCTACTTTTTTTATATTTAATTTAACATCTACCTTTCTCTCTTGTTTTTTTACTTTTCTTCTTTTGTTAACTACAAGTGCTTTTTGAAGTGATGAAATTAATTCGTTTAGAGTTACTTTTCTCTCTTTTGGTAATGGTATGTTTGGTTGAAGTTTGTAATTTTCATCATACTCTATTTTTTCTTCTATTTTTTCTTCTTTTTCTTCTTCCTCTTTTATTATCAAATAATCTGATTTCATTTTTAGAAGTATTGCGGCTGCAAGTAAAAATTTTCCAGAAATTCTTATATCTGTTTCTTTCATTTCCCTAAGTGCTTTCATGTATTTTTTTGTAAGTTTGGATATGTTTATGTCCCAAGGATTTAAATTTTCATTAACAACAATGTCTCTAATCAAACCTTCCCAAGTTAATTCTTTTGAAAGGATTGTACTGTAAAGTTTTTCTTCTTGAGACATATTTATTTCTATCTCCTTTGACTTAATAAATTATTGTAAAAATAAAAAACAAAAAAAGAAAGAGAAAAATTATCCAAAGTATGAAGCAGACTTTGGAGGAATTTCTGATCTAGAGCTCTTGAAACTATCTGCGAAATTGCTATATATTTCTACATCTTCTTTTCTCAAGCTTGGTCCAATTTCTTCGAAAGCATTTTCAAAATGTTCTGCTGTTACTTCTTTTGCATCCAAGCTTTCTCTTAAAGCATTCATTCCTGCTTCTCTACATATAGCTTCAATTTCAGCGCCTGAATAACTTTCAGTTCTTTCTGCAAAGCTTTTCAAATCAATTTCTTTTGAAATTGGCATTCCTCTTGTATGTACTTCAAATATTTTTTCTCTTGCTTCCTTGTCTGGAGGTGGTGTTAAAATTATTCTGTCGAATCTTCCTGGACGTAATAGTGCGGAATCCATCATATCAGGTCTGTTTGTTGCAGCTATTACAACAACGTCCGTCAAGTCTTCCAAACCATCCATTTCAGTAAGTAATTGTGCTACTACTTTTTCTGAAACATTGCTTCCTTTTGAACTTCCTCTTCTGGGTGTGAGCGAATCGATTTCATCAAAAAAGATTATACACGGAGCTACTTGTCTTGCTCTCCTGAAAATTTCTCTTATTGCTTTTTCAGATTCTCCTACCCATTTGCTGAATAGTTCTGGTCCTTTTACTGATATGAAATTTGCTTCGCTTTCATTTGCCACCGCTCTTGCCAGAAGTGTTTTTCCACATCCTGGAGGTCCCATGAGCAATATTCCTTTTGGAGGTTCTATACCCATTCTCTTGAAAACTTCAGGTTTTTTGATTGGAAGTTCTATTGCTTCTCTCAGTTTTATTTTCATGTCTTCCAGTCCACCGACATCATTCCAGTTTACCTTTGGAGTTTCGATGAGAACTTCTCTCATTGCAGAAGGCCTTACGAGTTTAAGTCCTTCTTTGAAATCATCTGGAGTGACTATTATTTTTTCCAATATGTTTTTTGGAACTTTTTCTCCTTCTTTCATGTGAGATTTTACTTCTGGAAGTATTCTCTTTAATGAGTGCATAGCTGCTTCCTTACAAAGCGCTTCAACATCAGCGCCAGCATATCCGTGTGTTCTATCTGCTAATCGTTTCAAATCAATATCTTTTGTTAGTGGCATGTTTCTTGTGTGGATTTTTAATATTTCGAGTCTTCCTTTTCTGTCGGGGATACCTATTTCTAATTCTCTGTCGAATCTTCCTGGACGTCTTAATGCTTGATCCACGCTGTTTGGACGATTTGTTGCACCTATAACAACAACTTTGCCTCTTGATTTCATACCATCCATAGTTGCAAGAAGTTGTGCTACCAATCTCCTTTCAACTTCTCCCGAAGCTTCTTCCCTTTTTGGTGCAATTGCATCTATTTCGTCTATGAAAATTATTGCAGGTGAATTTTTTTCCGCTTCTTCAAATATAGAACGCAGTTTTTTCTCTGACTCTCCTACCCATTTACTTACTACTTCCGGTCCGTCTATAGATATGAAATAAGCATCTGCTTCGTTAGCAACAGCTCTTGCCAAAAGTGTTTTTCCTGTTCCAGGGGGTCCGTGAAGAAGAACTCCTTTTGGAGGTTCTATTCCTAGTCTTTCAAAAAGTTCCGGATGTTTAAGTGGAACTTCCACCATTTCTCTTATTTTTTCTACAGCATCTGAAAGTCCGCCTATATCTTCATATGAAACGGTTGGAACTTTTTGTTCAGTTATTTCAACTGGCTTTGAAGAAACTTTTACAATAGTATCATTTGTTACTATAACTGATTGTTTTGGATTAGTATTAACAACTGCAAACTTTATGTCTCCTATTCCGAATCCCATACCAGAACCCATACTAGAACCTTCTTCCATCATTCTAAATATTTCTTCAAAAGGACTTCCGGAAAATGTTTGTTTTCTTCTTCTTGTTCCTCCGAGAGTTATTATATCTCCTTTCGAGAGTGCTCTTCCAAGAAGTGCTTGTTTTGCAGTTTCTGGATTTATTCTCACTACCATGCCTTTTTGTGCTGGAGCTATTGTTATAGTTGTTGCGGGTTTTGCTTCTGCTTTAGATACTTCTACTTGTTCTCCCACACCTGCTTTTGAATTATATCTTCCGAGTCCATCCATCCTTATTATTTTTAATCATATGTCTGCAGGATATGCCCTGTCAGCAATTGCCACAGAGGTTTTTTCTCCTGCTATTTCGACAACATCTCCTGGAGAAATTTCCAACTCCTTCATTATCGAAGTATCCAATCTTACAATTCCTTTGCCTACATCGTCTTGATGCGCCTCGGCAACTTTCAATGTAACTTTATTTTTTTCATTTTTTGTCATTATACATCACCTTTTTTTAAATGAAAATACAATTATTTTTTTTCTAATTCTTGGTTTTGAACACCGTCCTTTCTTAATGAATTTGACTATTCTCATTCTCTTTAAAATCTTTAAATCGTTGAAAACATTTTTTACATCTCTTTCAACAATTGTTGCAAGTTCTCTTATGGAACTGGGTTCTTTTTCCATTACTGTTTTTATTAGTTCTATCCTCTTTTTTGTGAGTGCTTCAAAAATTTGCATTTGCTTTTCTATGAGAAGCACATCTTTTCTCTGTTGTTTTTCTATTTCTTTAATCAAGTCTTTCATTTTTAAAATCCTCGTGGGTGCTCAACACCAACGATATATGTAGGTATGAAGCACCAACATATATAAATGTTTTGGTTTTCCGAAATATATTTTAAGTAAGTATATATTGAAAAAGTATGAAAAATCATGCTTTCGGTGGGATAGATATTTTTAGAACGATTACTCTTTTGATTTTAGCAATATTTGTTGGTGTATTTATTGCACCTAATGCACCATGGGTTTTATATTTAGCTGTGGGCGCTTTTATTTTAATGTTAACTCTTGAAATTTTCAAGTATTTTAAGTTTAAAGAAAGTGTAGAAACAAATGATTGAATATTCTTTCTTAACTTAATTATTTAAATTATAAATTCTTTTTAAGTATGAAATGAAATCACAAATTGGTATTGAATTTTTAATGGGCGTTACAATTTTGTTGATTGTTTATATAGGTTCTATTGG
Source organism: Candidatus Woesearchaeota archaeon (assembly GCA_007133845.1). Classification (GTDB taxonomy): domain Archaea; phylum Nanobdellota; class Nanobdellia; order CSSed11-243R1; family CSSed11-243R1; genus CSSed11-243R1. Next base: position 5,541 of record SLLY01000012.1, on the reverse strand, counting down.
TTTTTTTAGTCAATATGCCCAAACGCAATTAATAGAAACAGAATTAGCAAAACAAGTTTGCTACAAAATATCTACGGGGTTAGATTCGGCGGTGGTGGGCGGTTCTAATTTCATTATAAATCAAACTTTGCCGGATAATATAGAAGGTAACGAATATAATTTTAGAATAAATATTATTCCAACTTTCATAAATGAAACACACTATATAAATAGAACTTTTATTTCTGTTGTTTGGGATAATAATGAATCTATGGTTTCTTGTAATAATCCTTTTTTCCCATTAGAAACTGAAACTGTGAATGCAACTTTTGAATGTACTAGAATTTATGTTGAAAATGATGGGAAGAGAATTGATGTGGGTTGTTTGAATTAAAAAGATTTAAATTAAACGGGAGATTAGATAGAATATGAAAGCTCAAATAATCTCAATGGATTTATTCATTGCGCTTGTAATAATAATGGGTATATTGGTTGCTTTTGGATTTATCATTGCAGATTTTACAGAAATCCATGAATTGGAAATGGAAAACAGAGAGATGCAAATAAGAGGACAAGCTGCTATAAATGCACTTTTATATCCTCCTGCAGAAGCAGAAGAAGTTGAAGAATGAAAGATTTAAACAAATGGTGACTTTACTTTGAAATAAGCGGCACCAACTATGCCTGTTTCTGGATACATAGCAGATACTATCCAAACTCCTTCTTCTTGAATATTTTCTATTGTATTGGCATAGTGTAAAAAAGATTCATGAAAAGATTCTGTATGAATTGTATAATCGCTATGAATTGTTTTATTAGGGTAATAAATTTGAATATTTATCTCATGAACGATTCCTTCTATTTCTCCTTCATCTGTTTTCTTTAATAATCCTATAATATAGGTTGCATTTTCTCCTTTAACAATTTCATTTTCAAAATTATAATCTTTATCAAATATCGTAGTTACTATACAAGAAATGTCCATATCTTCGACACATAAAAAAATGCCATCTATTTTGAGATCGTGTCCTTTTTCTATTATTTCAAATTCTTGTGGGAAAATAAAAAATCTGTATCTGCCTTGTCTTGTTGGAAGAGTTCCAAAAATATTTGTTTTCGTGTTATCGTATATGTCTATCTTTCCGTTTTCACCAAATCTATAATTTATCTGATTATCGTATGCGTAAGTTCCACTTCTATCTACTTTTTCTGGAATGCTCCCATAAGCTTCCGTTACTGCCCCCCTTCCTTGTGCATAAACAATATTTACTCCAGACACTAAACTATTTACTGTTTGTCTAACTGCATTAACATCTGCGCTTCTAAGATATGCAGAAATATAATCTGTTCCAAAAAAAGATGCTGTGCCTATCAATATGAGTCCTATTGCAATAATAGTCATGAATTCAATTGCAGATTGCGATTTCAAATTAATCCCTCTTTTCTCATTTCAAAAGCTTCATCCATTAATATTAAATGGGTTTGGTTTAGATGTATATTCGTAAAATATATACCACCATACGTATTGTTTACATACTCTAAATATATATTAATTGATTCTTCGGTTGCATTTATTTCTCGTAAAAATTCTATGTTTGTGCGTATATTTTCAAATGAAGATGAAATTTTATATGCTGCAATTCTTTCAAATTGCTGTTGTGTGGAAAAATGTTCTTTCTCCGATTGGATTTGTGAAACTGTAAGTATCAATAACAAAACGAGTTGGATTACGAGTATTGTTGAAAGAATTCCTCTTCTTTTCATTTTTCAACCTCCATTATAACTATTCCATATTTAAATAAATAAAATTCGTCCATTCCAAATTCGCTTCCTTCTTCAACACGAACGTAATACCTATCTAATAAAATGTGTTCGGGTGTTGTAAAATGCGTTTCATTTATTTCCCAATTCATATCTGAATAAAATCTGTTTAACACAGCATATGATTCTATACCTTCAGGAGATTCGTATTCAACGGTTTTATTCAAAAGACTAGATGGTGCATTTACATAAAGTGTTCCTGGAAAAATCATTCCATTTTCGGTTTCTTCAAATGGTGTCAAAACTAAATATCTTCTAATTATGAAAAATTCATTCATTTCATAATTTTCAATTTTTATATTTGCGCGTTCTCTATAATTGATTGGGTAATCAAAATTTTTTAGTTCTGTTTCATTTAGTATTATTAAATATAAGTTAAACTTCCTACCAAAATCTTGAAATGCTTCTTCCAAATAATTTTCAGCTTCTTCTGGACTTCCTCCTACATACATACAAGAAGCGTTGGATAATATGCGTTCAGAAGTTGCGAGAAGATTATCTGCCTCAACATAAAAATTGACTGATATTATATCCATGGGTTCTGTTGGAGAAACAAATCTATACATACCTACAACAGCGGCAATAAATATTGCTAAAGCTAGTAACGCATCTAACGTAAATATTATACCTTTCTTCAAATCCAAACACCTAATGACACTCTCGCGATTCTATAACCCTCATTAGCTTGATATAGTACGAATCTATCGAAAAACATCACTCTTGAAACATCCACTATAAATGTTGGTGAACCTCTAATAGAATTAATTGTTTCACCTTCTGTTTCCTGTCCATATAATATTTCCTCTTCTGTTGAATCGGGTAACTTACCAAAAATCAGTGCATATTCTGTTTCAGTATCTCCTGGTGTTATTGACATTAAACCATCGCCAGACGCAGGATCTCCTCCAGGAGCTATCCTAAATTCTGAAATTTCCATAAAAAATTCATATTTTTCTAATCCCAACATTTCTTTAACTGGTTCATAATTACCCTCTGTTAAAAATACTTCTTCTACTCTTTCCATATCTAATATTCCTGGTCTACTAACCAAAGAAACACTTTTCATTTCGCTAGATGTGCTATACGCTAAACCAATAATAAAAAAAATCGCAAAAATAGCCAAAATTTTCTTATCCATGTTTTTTAAATAAAATTAAAAGTTATTAATCTTTCTAAAAGTATTTTAATACTGCTTGTTTTTAAAAAATATGGTAGCTAAAAATAAAGGTGCTTATTTTTGTGAAAAATGTGGACATGAGCATAAATTAAACTCTAAGATAGGTAAAAAACATAAAAAATACAAAAAAAGGGGTTTAAGAAAGGAAGATATGGAAGATTTGAATTCTCGTCTTGATAAAATAGAAAAATCTTTAAATCGTTCTAAGCCAAAAGGAGAAAAAAAGAGCTCTTATTATTGTAAAAAATGTAAAAGAAAGCATAAAAAAAACACTAAGATAGAAAAAAAGCATAGAGAATACAAGAAAAAAACAGATGTTGAAAAAAGAGAAGAAAAATTGGGTTTTTTAAAAAAAGCGTCTGAAATATTTAAAAAAAGTAAAAAAGAACGTAAAAAAAAGTCAGAAGATATAAAAAAGGTTGAACATGTTGCAAAAACAGTCTTAGTTAAAGATATAATGATTAGAAATCCTATTCATGTAAAAATAAAAAGCGATCTTTCTACAGCATTTGAAATTATGAAAAAATACAAATTAGAGAGTGTTATAGTCACAGAAGATAAAATTCCAGTGGGTATTTTAAATTATGAAGAAATTTTATCTTTTTTCTCTTCCTTTGTACGTATGGAAAAAGGTTCTCTGGAGAAAAATAAAAAAATTTTGGACAATTTATCAGAACAGGAAGTTTCTGCTGCAATGATAAGGTGTGATGCTACAGTTTCTCGAACAGATTCTCTTGAAAAAGCCATCAAAAAATTATTAGTTAATAAATTGAGTCAAATTCCTGTTACAGACGAATATGGAAAAATTATTGGAATTGTTACATTAGAAAATGTTTTTTCTTTTATGGCAAAAGAAAGTGGAAAAAGGGGAATTATAAGTTCTTCAAAAATAGAAACGGGTATAGACAAACTTTTGGACTTAGTTAAAACTTATGGAAAATTATCTGCTAAAGAAGCATCAAAAAAATTAGAAGTTAATGAAAAGATGGTTGAAGATTGGGCAAAAATACTAGAAGGTTATGGTTTAATTGAAATAGATTATTCTAGGATAGGCACAATAAAATTAATAAAAAAAGAAAAATATTTTTTCTGAGTTACTTATTTGCGTCTGCTTCTTCTACAGCACCAAATAAAGTTCCAGAATCTATATGTGATAAACCAGATTCAGGGTCTAGATAGTGAAAATTCACATCTATTGTGTATGAAGCACCTATATCTGCAGAAGTGGCACAATCTAAAATTGTCCAATATTGAATTCCTGGAGCTATGTCTAATGCTTCTGTAGTGGATGTGTATATTTCTCCGCTGTAAACCGCATCAAAATCACATGGACTTCCTCTATATGTTGCATTTATACTTTGTATTTCAACTCTTTTCCCAACTTGATTATTAAAAACTATTATTAAATCTCCATCATCATCTAATTTAAAATCGTTGGGTCTAAATTGAACAAATCCTGTTTGACGTCTTCCAGTCCATTGTCCTGGAGAAAAAACACCTAATGAGTATAATGAAGCTCCTACTATTATAATAATCAAAATCGCCCACCCATACGTAAGAAGGTACTCTAATGCAGCTTGTCCTTTTTTCATAAAGTATCACCTATAAAAATTAATCTTAGAGAAATATATAAATGTTTTTATACGATTCTTATTCCTCCGAAAAAGGATCTTAACAAAATAGTTGCTATGTAAAATAAAATAATAGATAATCCTATTAGAAATGGTATGTATTTTATACCATATTTTTCATTTCCTTTATTTATTAAAGCGATTATTAAAGAAGCAAAAGAAGTGGTAATTATTAAATTTATATATGCAAAATTAATCAAAAATGATTCAGAAAGTCTGACTGGTGCTAATGTGACTGGTGTTGTTGTTTCTTCTGCCATAAATTGAACTGCTATAGATTCGCTAAGTCTTGAAAGAACTCCTGCAAGTTGTATTGAAACTGCGTAAAGAACTGGAGCTATTAAACATGCTGCAATAAATATAAAAAGTGCGTAAATGAAAATTGTTGAATTTATTTCTTTTTTGAGAGATTCTGTTTCTTCTATGTTATTTGCTATACTCTCAAGTAAAATGGATAACTCTCCTCCAGATTTTAATCCTTCCACAATAATTTGTATAGTTTTATCTAATACATCCGAATCTATCCCTGTAGAAAGATGTTTTATTGCTACATCTATTTCTTTTCCTGTAGCTAAAAGTTTTCCTACTTCTTTTATCTTTTCTGAAAAAAAATCGAATTCCGGACGCGCACTAAGAACGATTGCTTCATCTATGCTTATTCCACTTTTTAAATTAGAAGCTATAAGACGTAATACGTCGGGAATAATACCTTCAACATATCTTGCTCTTCTATCTGCCATAACAGAAATTATAGCGGACATTAGTAAATAATATATAAAAATGAATAAACCAGCTGCACCAATAGCGTATAAGATATCGAAAAATATGTAGGTTAGATATCCAATAAGTACAGAGAATAACAAAACTGTCCAAAAATTTAAACCTGCAAAAGTAGATGGTTTAATATTTACGTTTGCATAATTCAATCTTTTT
>SLLY01000039.1 GCA_007133845.1 Candidatus Woesearchaeota archaeon | reverse complement strand
TATGTGTGGTATAATAGGATACATAGGTAAAGAGAGCGCAATACCTTTAGTTTTAAATGGAATCAAGAAATTAGAATATAGAGGATATGATAGTGCTGGAATATCTGCAATCTCTGAAGGAAAGATAATTTCTATAAAAAATATAGGAAAAGTTAACGAAGTTTTTTGCAAAGAAAATATTTCTAAAAATTCTAGCAACATAGCATTGGCTCATACAAGATGGGCAACTCATGGAAAAGTTACAAAAGATAATGCACACCCTCATTTAGATTGTAAAAAAAACATTTCAATAGTTCATAATGGCATAATAGAAAATTATAAAGAATTAAAACAAGATTTAGAAAATAAAGGACATAATTTTAGAAGCGAAACAGATTCAGAAGTTATCGCACATTTAATTGAAGAAGAAATGAAAGACAACTGTTTTGAAAATGCTTTTAAAAATGCGATTGAAAATTTAGAAGGCAGTTTTGCAATAGTTGCTTTTCATAAAGATTATAAAAAACTTGCAGCTGCAAGAAAAGAATCTCCTTTAGTAGTAGGTATTTCAGAACATGGAAATTTTATAGCATCAGATGTACCGTCTTTTTTAGAACACACAAAAAAAGTAATATATCTTTATGATAACGATATTGTTTTTGTAAATGAGGAAATTGAAATATTCAACAAGGGAAAAAAAGTTGAGAGAAAAATAGATACGATTGATTGGGATGCGGAACAAGCTAAAAAAGGAGAATTTGAACATTTTATGCTTAAGGAAATATCTGAACAAGCAGACATAATCAGTCAGGCAATAAAACAAGATGATAAAATAATACTTGAAATAGCAGACGCAATGAAAAAAGCAAAAGGTGTATTTTTTGTTGGTTGTGGTACTTCATATCATGCTTGTCTTGAAGGAAGTTATATATTTTCAAATATTGCAAAAGAACACATTAATGTGTGCTTTGCATCTGAATTTCCAAATTATAAAGACTTCTTAAATGAAGATACACTTGTTATTGCAGTTTCTCAATCTGGTGAAACAGCAGATACATTAAGTGCAATAAGAGCCGCCAAACAAAAAGGAGCCAAGGTAATTTCAATAGTTAATGTTGCAGGTTCAACAATTGCAAGAGAATCAGATAGAGCACTTCTCCAACACGCAGGTCCTGAAATTTGTGTGCTTTCAACTAAAAGTTATACATCCCAACTTGCTATAATGGTTCTTATAGCTCATGCACTCGCCGGAAAATTAGATGAAGCAAAATCCAGATTAAAAGAACTTATAAGATATATCTATTATTTAACTTCCAAAAATACAAGAGAATATATAAAAACATTATCTCAGAAATTAAAAGATAAAGAAGACATATATATCATAGGACGCGGATTAGAATATCCTACCGCACTTGAAGCTGCTTTAAAAATAAAAGAAGTTTCTTATATCCACGCTGAAGGTTTCGCTGGAGGAGAATTAAAGCACGGTGTGATTGCTTTAATCGAGAAAGGAACGCCATGCATTGTTTTTACTTCAAGTAAAACAGAAAGAGAGATTTTGAATAACGCAGAAGAATTGAAAGCTAGGGGTGCATATATTATAGGAGTAGGACCTAATAACAATGAGGTTTTCGATTTTTTTATAAAAGTGAGGGAAGCGGAAATGGCAAATTCCATTTGCCACATTATACCTATTCAAATACTCGCATATCAACTTGCATTGTTAAGAGGTTGTGATCCAGATTATCCAAGAAATTTAGCAAAATCGGTTGTGGTAAAATGAAAACAGAACCAAAATACTATTTTAAAAAAATAAACGAACTTCCATTTTTAGAGATTTTTGAAACGGAGAATATTTGGAAAATTTTAAATGAGAGAGATAAATTTTTCCTTCAATTTAATGAATCTAATATAAAAGGGCATGTTTCTGAAACTGTTTATCTAGAAGGAATAATAATAATTGAAAAAGGTGCAAAAATTTTAAATGGTTCTACCATAAAAGGACCGGTTTATATTGGAAAAAATTCTATAATTGGACCTAATGCATACATACGTGAGAAAACAATTATCGGAAATAACTGCAAAATCGGTTCTGGAGAAATTAAAGGTAGCATCATAATGAATAATGCGAGAGTAGATCATTTTGGATATATAGGAGATTCTATCTTAGGAGACTCTTCCCATATTGGCGCTGGTGTTGTTACAACTAATCTAAGATTTGACAATAAAAATCTTAAAGAAAATATTAGAAAATATGGTTTAGTATTAGGTGATAATTCTCAATTGGGTTCCAATGTAACAACACTACCAGGAACTTTTGTTGGTCCAGATTCATGGGTTTATCCAGGAGTTGTTTTAAAGGAATTTGTTCCAGTTAGTTCTATAGTAAAATATAAACCAAATTATTCTATTGTGGAAAAAAATAAATAAAATGGTCCCGAAGGGACTTTCCCAATTTTTTAGTCAAGCTTTTTGCTTGCAAAAAGATTGTTTTGAACCCTCAACCTACAGGTCCGAAGCATCGACCCGATATATTTCAATCGGTCTGTCGCTCTATCCAAGTTGAGCTACGGGACCAACATAATTAAGAATAAGTTAGCAGTTTAAAATTTTTGCATTTATAAAAATGCCCCCAGAGGGACTTTCATCACACTTTTTTGATGTAGCTTTTTTCAAAAAAGGTGCGTTTTGAACCCTCGGCCTACTGCTCACTCCGATCTCCTAAAAAGATACATAGGAGGCAGTTGCTCTATCCAGACTGAGCTACAGGGGCATATATATTAGAAAAGCGATTCACTTTTAAAATTTAAGTATTTTATATATCTTATGGCAAAGTTAGTAGACAATTTTAATTTTTTGAAAAAACAAGGTTTTAAGGTTACAGAATTTGGTTTTGCAAAATCCGTTTCTGATGCTATAGACATGGGTAATAAAATAGGTTATCCTGTCGTTTTAAAAATACCTTCCGAAATTCATAAAACTGATGTAGGGGGAATTGCTACAAATATACATAATGTCTCTGATTTAAAAACTATAAGCAAAAATATGGTTTCTAATTTAGCTAAACAAGGTATAGAATTTGAAGGATTGGTTGTTCAAAAACAAATAAAAGGTATAGAATTGATTGTCGGATTGAAGAAAGACCCTGTTTTCGAAAAAGTAATACTTCTTGGAAGCGGAGGTATTCTAGCAGAATTGATTAAGGATGTTACTTTTAGAGTGTGTCCAATTTCTAAAAATGACGCAAAAGAAATGATAAATGAAATAAAATCCAAAAAAATATTGGATGGATTTAGAGGGGAAAAAATAGACACGACAGAATTAGAAAAATTTTTGATTCAAATTTCTAAATTAAAAGGTATCGATGAATTAGATCTAAATCCTATATTCGTGAATAAAAAAGGATGTTGGATTGTCGATGCAAGGATAATCAAGGATTAAGTCTTTCTCTATCTCTTGGGAATAAACAAGCTTCTCTTATATTATTTAATCCACATATAGCCATTGTTAACCTCTCTAAACCAATACTCCAACCAGAGTGTGGTGGAGAACCATATTTGAAAGAATTTATATAAAATTCAAAGTTACTAGGATCCAGCCCACATTCTTTAATTCTCTTTTTTAAAAGTACCGGATCGTGGATTCTTTGTCCACCTGATGCAAGTTCCCTTCCACCATATTCCAAATCAAAACCTTTAGAAATATTTGAATCTTTTGGCATGATGTAAAATGGTTTTTCTTGAATGGGCCATTCATCGATAAATATTAAAACATCATCTCCAAATATCTCTGAAATTTTTTTCTCAGCATCACTTGATATATCATCACCATATTCTATTTTAAAATTATTTTTTTTCAATCTTTTTATTATTTCTTCGTATCTTAATTTTTCAACTGATGGAATTTTTAAATCTCTATTTAAAAATTTTAATTCTTCCTTACAATTATTTTTGATATTTTTTATTATGTATATTATAACTTCTTCTAAAAGTTTCATAGCTTTTTTTTCATCCGCAAATGCAATTTCTATATCCATTTGTCTCACTTCATTAATATGTTTTGAAGTGTCGTGAGGCTCAGCCCGCCAAACAGGATTTATTGAAAAAACTCTTTCTAATTTAGATAAAGTTAACAATTGCTTGTATATTTGAGGACTTTGTGCTAAATATGCACTTTTATTGAAATAGATCACTGGAAAGAGTTCGGTACCTCCTTCTGAAGCCATTGAAATTATTCCAGGTGGCCAAATCTCAGTAAAATCTTTTTTTATAAAAAATTCTCGAAATAATTTACATATTTCAGATTGTATCCTAAATATTGCTGCTATTTTAGGATTTCTTAAGTCTAAAAATCTCCAATCTAATCTCTTACTTAAATCCGTTTCAATTTTTCCAGAAATGTCTATAGGTAATGGTGATTCTGCCTCTGATATTATTTCAATTTCTTTCGGAATTAATTCTTTTCCACCTCTAGCTTGTTTACTTTCAATCATTGTACCTTTGATTGAAACCACTGATTCTTTTGTTAATGTTATATTGAAAATTTTTGAATCCACTTTAGATTTAGGAAGTGTTATTTGGATAGTTCCTGAGAAATCTCTAAGAATTATAAATTTTATTTTATTTAAATCTCTAAACTCTTCAACCCATCCAGCAATAGAAACTTCTTTACTTTTAAAAGCATCTCGTATTAAAATTCTCTCTTCAAACATAAAAAAATAAGAATTATATGTTTTATATTGTTTATGCTATCATCCTAATTTATTTTTTAAAAACATATTCAATTCTATTATTGCATCTTGTGTTTTTATTAATTCTTTTTTTAGTACATCTAATTCATTTTGTAATATATCTATTTTTCTATCTTGTTTTTCGGGATCTTTAATTGCTAATTCTCTATATATTCTTTCTATTTCTTTGGTTACACGAATGAAGTCACTTTTCCTTACAAAGATTTGTTCGATATTTTTAAATTCTTCTAACAGAGATTCAAAATTTGGATCAATTCTATCTTCTAATTCTTTAATTTTATTCAAAAGCATTACATCTCTTTCAGACAATTCTTTATTACTTGGATATTCTTGTATGTTTTGCTTTATTTTATCGAATTCTTCCTTAAAGTCTTCCATATCTTGTTTTATTCCAGATTCTGTAGCTGCTATATCTATTTTTAATTTTCCAAAGCTTTTATCAAGCTCATCTAATGTGGCTAATTTTTTGTCTGCATCTTCTAATTTTTTATCAGTTCGTTCTAATTTTTCTATAGCTTTATCTATTTTTTGTATGTTTTGAGTATTTCTATCTGTTTCACTATCTATCTTCTTTGAAAGCTTCTCCAACTCTTTTTCCTTTTCTCCAACATTCTCTATAATTTTAACTGCTCTTTCAGTAACTTTTTCAAGAGAAGAAATACGTTTACC
>SLLY01000055.1 GCA_007133845.1 Candidatus Woesearchaeota archaeon | reverse complement strand
GGGAAATACCAGAATGGAAAAGAGATTATAAAATGAGTCCTAGGGCTAGAAACACATACAATGCATTAGAATTAAATGAAGACGTTATATTAGCATATAGATTGCACAATGTAACTGTTAATAAGGCGTGCTAATTTATTTTTTTATGTATATTCTGGTGGAGCGTCCTTTAAAGCCTCCAGCTGTTCTTTTTAATTTTAGTAATCCTAATCTTTCCAAACGTTTTGCATATCTTTTAAAACTTTTATAAGATAATTTTCCATTCTTTGATTTATATTTCTCAAAGAGTTCTCCCGCAATTTCTCCATCATTATCTTTTACTATTTCAAGTATTAAAGATTCGTCTTTGCTTAATTTTTCTTCATCTGGTTTTTTATCTAAGGAACTATCTATCGCCTTTTTTATATCCTCTTTTTCTATCTTATTTTTTCCTCTTTGTTCAGCTATTTTTGCAGATTCTTTTAACAAATATATACCTACCCGCACATCTTTTTTATTATATGTTATATTAGATATTTGTTTAATGTGTTCTGGATTAATAGCATTTTTTTTCAAAGCTTTTTCAGCTCTTTCTTTTATTATACCATTTATTTCTTCTAAATTATATGGTCTGAACTCAAGATTTTTAAGTATTATTCTCGATTTTATTCTAGGGTCTATTTTGGTTACATAATCAAATTTATTACTTATCAAATGTATGCACGCACTTGGAAAGTTTGAAGTAATTTGATACAGGAAATCGGTACTTTCTATTTTGTCTATTTCATCAAATACAAATACTGGTTTTTTATTTTTTAATTTATAGATTATGTGTTGTAAAACATGTTCAGAACTTTTTCCAGCAGTAAATGCTAAATTAAGTTTATTTGCTATTTTTGAAAAAATAAAATATTTTGTTTTTAAATTCCAACAATTTATGTATATTGGAATTATTTCATCTGTAGTTTCTTCCAGTTCTTTTAAAACCCATTTTATAGAAGCGGTTTTTCCAATTCCAGGAGCGCCATATATAAACAAATTTGAACCACTCCTTTCATTTAACATAGGTTTTATTGAATTCGCTATTTCTTGTATTTGATTTTCTCTATAAGGTATCTTCTGAGGTATATAATCATAACTTAAAATTTCTTCGTTTTTTATAATATGTTTATTTATATCAACATCAAATAGTCCCATATCTTTATTGGACAACCTCTAGGTTTATATTTATTACTAAAATTCTGCTGAATTTTTTTGTTAATTTTTTTTCAGAAAAACATTTAAGCATATGAGTGAATATTAAATTATGGTTATCAATAAAAAAAAATCAAAAGATGGTTTAATTTTCTTTACTGCTGTTGCATTAATTGTAGGCACAATCATAGGAGCCGGAGTTTTTGGAATACCTTATGCAATCGCTCAATCCGGTTTTTCAATAGGATTAATTCATTTAATTGTTTTAGGTATTTTTGTAACGCTTATGACGCTTTACATGGGAGAGGTTGTTCTTAGAACAAAAGAAGAATCTCAGTTTATTGGATTAGCGGATAGATATCTTGGAAGAGGAGGTAAATGGCTTATGTTTATTTCAATGGTTATTGGAATATTCGGTGCTTTAACTGCTTATCTTGTTGGTATTGGTTCTTCTGTAGCACACCTTGTTGGAATTCATCCCCCTCTTATTTATACACTCATATTTTTTGCTTTTGCTGCACCTATCATATATTACGGACTTGAATCGATATCTATCATAGGACTTATTTTATCAACCCTTTTAATTTTGATACTTTTTGTAATAATTTTAGGACTACTTCCAGAAGTTCAGATGTCCAATCTAGATTATGTTGATTTTTCAAAAGCAATGGTTCCATACGGAGTTATATTGTTTGCTTGTTTAGGTTATTCTGTAATACCAGAAGTTGAAATGCTCTTAAAAAAGCAAAAAAATAAAATGTTTTTAGCTATAATTTTTGCTACCTTCATCTGTATTGGATTGTATGCATTATTTTCGTTTACTGTTGTAGGGGTTTATGGTTCTAGTGTAGCTGAAATAGCAACACAATCTTTATCAGGCATAAAAAATGTTTTTGGAACGATTGTTGCAATACTAGCTATGGCAACAGGATTTTTGGCATTGGGTTTAGTAATGAAACATGTTTTTTCATTAGACTTAAAAATAGATAAAAGAATTTCTTGGATAATTGTATGTTTTCTTCCTTTATTTGTAGTATTTTTTGTAGACCCTGGTTTTGTTGATGCATTGGCTTTTACAGGCACATATGCAGGAGGATTAACCGGAATTCTTTCATGCTTCTTGGTCTATAATGCTAGAAAAAAAGGAAAAAGGAAACCTGAATATGTAGTACCGGGAGGAACATTTTTGATTGTATTATCTGCTTTAGTTTTTATTGGAGGGATTTTTTATCAAACATTTCATTTGTTAGGTTTTATATAGTAAAAAATATTTAAGAAATTGGTGATATTGTGGTTGAAATAATTTTCGATGGAAAAATTCCAAAAAATTCTGTAATATTAGAAGGTTTTCAAGGAATTGGTTTAGTAGGTACTCTTGCTGCAGAATATATAGCGGAACAAAAAAATGCAAAAGTAGTGGGGCATGTAGACGTACCTGAATTTCCTCCGATAACTCTTTTAGTGAATGGTAAAATAAAAACACCAATAAGGATATATCATTTTAAAGAAGGTAAACAAAGTTTTCTTATATTTGTATCAGAACTTCCAATGCCGCAAAAAATGGCAAATTCCTTAGCTAGATCAATTGTAGATTTTTCAAAAAATAATAACATAAAAGAAATAATTTCTTTAGAAGGTATAGCTGTGCCAAAAGAGCCCGTAGATTCAAATACGTATTGGGTTAGTAATAAACCCAAATTTTTTGAAAAAGGGTTTGGAAAAAACGCAAAAGCATTACAAAGTGGGATTATTGTAGGCGTTTCCGCATCATTATTAACACAAGCCAAAATACAAAAAATACCATGCATAGTTTTGATGGCTGAAGCTCATACAAATTATCCAGATGGTGCAGCAGCTTCGAGCATAATAAAATTACTAAATAAAACCCACAAAATAAAAGTGGATGTTAAAAATTTAGAAGCTCAATCTGAGGAATTTGAAAAGAAAATTTGGAATATGATTGAAAAAGCAAAAACACTTAAAAATTCAAGTAGCAAACCAGGTAAGACATACATAGGGTAATCAATTTATAATTATACCCTTACCTTTTTTTTCCATAAAGTCTAAGTAATCTATTATCTCTTTACTTATCGAAGTTTCAAAATATTTTAAAACTTGTCTGGGTTTTACCCATATAAATTTTGAAAATTCTTTTGAAGAAATAGGGTTTCCATAATTGCATTTTAATTCGTAAAAATATTTTTCAACTCGCGGATTTTCAGAAGGATTATATTTTATGAGATGTCTTTTTACATCTATACTTAAACCCATCTCTTCAGAGAAAAGCTTTTTAATTGTTTTTCTTGGAGATTCTCCATCCTGAACTTTTTTAAATGGAAATGTCCAACTCATTCTAGGAATCAATGGATTCTCTCTTTTCAATTTTCCTATAAGAACGTATCCATCTTTTTGAAGAATACCTACTGCCCACTTTATCATAACTATTATTAATCAATTAAGTTTAATAAATCTTTATGAAAGTCTGTATTTTATACTCTGGTGCAAAAGATTCCAATTATGCTCTATATTTAGCTAAAAAAATGGGGCATGATATACCTTGTTTAGTTACATTTATGTCTAATAATCCAGAAAGTTACATGTTTCATACTCCAAATATAAAATGGGTAAAAATTCAAGCTAAAGCTATAGAAATACCAATTGAAATTTTTAAAACAGAAGGGATTAAAGAATTAGAATTAAAAGATATAGAAAATGCATTAAAAAAAATAAAGAAAAAATATAAAATAGAAGGGGTTGTTTCTGGCGCAATAGAATCTGACTATCAAAGAAAAAGAATAAAAAAAATATGTGAGTCTCTTGATTTAAAAAGTATTAATCCCTTATGGAAATTAAATCCAGAAAAGTATATGAAAGAATTAGTAGATTCGGGATTTAAAATTAAGATAGTCGGTGTTTATGCAGAAGGTTTAACAAAAGATTGGCTTGGAAAGAGCTTAAACAAAGATACATTCGATAAATTGAAAAAATTAAATCAAAAATATAAAGTTCATATGGCTGGAGAAGGCGGAGAATATGAAACTTTTGTTTGTGATGGACCTATATTCAAAAAAAGAATAAAAATATTGCGCGCATTGAAAAAATGGAAAAATAATTCAGGACATTTAGACATACAAGAAGTAAAGCTAATAAAAAAATAATGTTTATAAAATGAAAATTATGTGTGATTGTATGAAGCCAATTAAAGACATAGAAATAAAAGAAAAACAAACGGTTGATGATTTAATTAGTCAGTTTGGAGATAGTGGGTTCTCTTCAAAAATGCTTCATGATGGTGCCACTGTTTTTAAAGAAATGATTGAAGATAAAGATTGTACAAAATTTTTTTCATTTCCTGCTTGCATTGTTTCGACAGGAACAAGAGGAATAATAAAGGACATGATTAAGGAAAAAAAAGTCGATGTAATAATTACAACATGTGGAACAATAGACCATGATTTAGCAAGACTTTGGAAAGAATATTACCAAGGCAGTTTCTCTGCAAATGATGATGAATTACATCAAAAAGGAATAAATAGATTAGGAGATGTTTTTATCCCAAATGAATGTTATGGTATTATTTTAGAAGAAAAAATACAACCAATTTTAAATAATTTATATGAAGAGAGAAAGGAATGGAATACTAGAGATTTGCTTTGGAAGATTGGAGAATCTATAAAAGATGATGAAAAGTCAGAAGAATCTATTTTGTATTGGGCTTGGAAAAATAAAATACCTATTTTTATTCCTGGATTAACGGATGGTGCTTTTGGAAGTCAATTATGGCTTTTTTGGCAGACCCACAAAGATTTTAAAATAAATATATTTGAAGACGAGCATTTATTGTCCGACATAGTTTATTCCGCTAAAAAAACAGGAGCTTTAATGCTCGGAGGTGGAATTTCCAAACATCATGTTATTTGGTGGAATCAATTTATAGATGGATTAGATTATGCAGTACAAATAACTACTGCTGTCGAATGGGATGGTTCACTTTCAGGGGCAAGAGTAAAAGAAGCAATTTCTTGGGGTAAGGTAAAAGAAAATGCAAAACAAATAACAATACCTGGAGATGCTACAATACTTTTACCTTTAATTTATTCTTTCATAAAATAAACCAAAACCTTTTTAAATTAAATTGACTAATTAATAGTGCTCGCGGTCATAGTGAAGGGGTAAAACCTGTTCCCATTCCGAACACAGAAGTTAAGTCCTTCCACGTTGCTGTCTGTACTCGTTTATAGCGGGGAAAACAGCACCGCTGCGGGCACCTTTATTTTAACATGGAAATTTCTCACATATTAGACAATATTTAATAACATAAAAAAATTATATTTAAATATGAATAAAACTGGAATTTCAGTAAAATCTTTTGTTATAAACGAAAATAAAGAATTGTTATTAATAAAAAGAATAAAAAATAATG
>SLLY01000047.1 GCA_007133845.1 Candidatus Woesearchaeota archaeon | reverse complement strand
CACTAATCGCAGCAATAATAATCATAGCAATCGGTGCAGCGGGAGCAGCAGTATACTGGAAATATTACATGAAAAAGAAAACCTTTTACTAATTCTTTCTTTTTTTATTTTCTTTTATTAACTTTTATTAATTAGAAATAGCTTTTTTATATTCTTTCAAAAATTCCTCCAAAAAGTTTTCTATTTTATTACTTTTTAACATCGCACCACAAGCTTTTGGATGTCCACCCCCACCGAATTCTGGAATTTTTTCTGAAAGGTTTCTTATTATTTTTACAAGATTTATTTCTAAGGAAGTCCTAAATGAAAACTTATATCTTATTATTTCATTTAACACAAATATATGAGTTCCTTCATTTTGATATGTTATATAATCCACAAAAACCCTCATATGCTTAAATTTTGTATTAACGTCAAAAATATTTAGTTTTATTTCTGGATATTCCTTTTTTGAAGCTTCTATAAATCCAAGTTCGTGTTTGAAAGTTTCAAAAGATTTTTCGTAGCCCTTTGTATTTTTTATGTTGTCCAAAGCTTCTTCAATATCTGAACTATTGTTAAATAATTGAACTAATCTTTCTGCACCGATCGTTTGTGTATATGATGCAAAAATATTGAAAGGAAGCATTTTATCCATTTTTTTTGAATAAACATTTTCCTCATAAAATTCTGTATTTTCCATACATTTATCCCAAAAACATCCTAACTCAGCAAGCCATTCCACATTTTTTATTTCATATTCTTTAGATATTAAATAAAGCCAATATGAAAGTGCAGCATATTTTACATCGAAATCAGAAGTGGTGTAATAATCTAAAACGTTTAGATGTTCTTCGTGAGTATGATGATCTAAAATAGTTGTAGAAAAGTTCTTCAGTTCTTCAGTCAATTCTTTAGTTGGAACATAATCTACTACAACAATTTTTTCAGGATTTTTTTCTTTTAATTTTTCAATTATTTTATTTTCAATACCTTTACTCAAGGTTAGGTGTTCAACTTCTATATTATTCATCCTTAAAATCCGCCATAAAATAGAAGCGGAAGCACAGCTATCTATGTCATAATCATTTATTATCAAAACTCTATTGTATTCTAATATGCTATCTATTTTTTCTTTTAATTTTTGAAGGGCTTCTTGCATTCTATCACGTTATCTTCTACATCAAATTCTACATTTAAAAGTTTTTCAGCTACCCACATATTTGTTTTAGTATGCATTGAAATTTCATGAGTTTTTATTTTTCCACCCCATATAGCTATATAAGGTATTAATTGATCTGTCATGTTTGTATCTACACAACCATTTTGATTTATCCTATGTAATAAAATTTTAGCACACTCTTTTCCAACTTCTTCAGAGGATTTTCCACGCTTACCGAAAGAATCCGCACCAATTATAGTATTCTCAAATTTAGCACATAGAGAAATAGAATTTCCAATAGAACTTGTTTTACCATACTCTTTTTTTATATTAATCGGAATATTTAATTTTTTAAGATTCTTCGTAGCAGATTCTATCTCCCTTTCTGCAACCAAAGGTTTTTTTAACTCTTCAGACGCATTCACAATTCCTTCTATCTCTATTAATTCCCCCTTTTCTGTTAAATCTATTTTAGTTATATTCGTAGGTAATACCCTAGCAAATATTTTTCCTCCTCCTTTTGGATAATATCCACGCCTTCTTAGTTCACAATCAATTTTAACTCCAAATTTATTGAGTAGTGGAAAAAAAACTAAAAAAAAATTATCAATTGGAGGAGCCATTTTATTATTTGTACCTCCAGTAATATATATTTCAACATTTTTTTTAGAATATATAGCAGCAGGTAGAATTGATTGCAAAATTAAAGTAGTAGAACCTGCAGTTCCTACGTCTATATTAATTATTTTTGATTCTATTTTTCTAGGTTCAAATGTAAGCACATTACTACCAACTTTTAAATCAGAAATATTAGCATTGCAAAGTTCGGCAACAGCTTTTACCGCATTTAAATGTTGAGGACGTAATCCAGGGTTACTTCGATTACCTCTAATATTATTTATTTTAAAAGGTACGCCACTAACTGCAGATAAAGATAAACCAGTTCTTAGTAAACTTCCTCCACCTTCGTACTTACGTCCATCTAATTCTATCATGCTACACGACAAATTGTCCAAGAAGTTCCATCACTTTGAATAAATCCTTCCTCTTAATCAAGAAAGTTATGTCTGTGTATGTACTAATCACTTCAAAAAGATTTATTTTATTCTCTGCTAACATAGTTGTTATGAATGAAAGTACACCGTGTGTTTCTCCCCCTACTTTCGGAAACATAATTGTATAAGCAACCAAATCTTTTTTTACATTTATTACATGACTTTTATATTTCTTTTTTATTTTTTGAGCAAAATTTTCTTCACATAAAACAACTATGACTTTTGTTCCTTGTGAAACTTGCAATATTTTACCTTTTTCAACGTCGTCCAATGTATCAACTAAAAATTTAGATAAAAATTCAGGTTCGAATCTTAAAATAACTCTGGCAACCTCCATTTTAAATTTAGTACTACCTTCAAGAATTTTAAGAATTTTTTCTTTAGGTTTACTTTTATCTAAAAATTTAGATTTTTTCAAATTATCTTTTTTTACCATACATAAAACCAATATTTCAATAATTATAAATCTATCCGTACCAAAACATATTAATTTACAAATATATTATATTTTGATATGGTATTTAGTGCGATTCCGAGAATAATAGATGTTGTTCTTAAAATTATTCTTCTTCTAGTTGCAATGTTTTTTGGAAAGATAGCACTTGCAGGATGGGGAGGAAAACTAGATTTTATAACCAAAACAGGCGTCACAATTGTTTTAGGTATAATATGTTTTACCGTAGGTGTTTTATTGCCATTTGATTTTTTTCCACAAATACCTTTTATTTCCCATGCAATCAATGCTTTTATCGCTGCAGTATTCTTATTTGTAATATTATTTCTATTGTCCGAAAAAAGAAGAAAACCACAATTTCTTACTAAAGGAGACATAGAATCATTGAAAAACGATATAGATTTTTTGAAGTCAGAATTAACAAGAATAAATCAAACACTCATAAAAAAAGGAATTCAAGCTAAACCAGTTTCAAAAGAAAAAGTCGAAAGTATTGTGGGAGATATTTTAAAGAGTAAAAATATAAAAAAATATTCAATAATTTCTACAAAACAAGAAGGAAACTTTTGGGAATCTGTAATAAAAACAGATTCAAAAAAATACAAAGTTAAAATAGATTCATACGGACAACTCAAAGAATTTAATAGAATTGGTTTAGATATTTCTAGAATAACTGAGAGATTAAAAGAAGACAAACTCTTTCTTACAGGTTCTGTCATGGCATTAATCTTTTTAGTAGTTGTAGTATCTTTAATGACACCTCAAAATATACAAAGAGTTTCAGAAACATTTTCTCTTTATGGAGTAGATTTAGTAAGTCCTGATTGTTTGACTCCAGCAATGTCATTGGAAATTTGGAATCAAAAAGAAAGCAGAGTATATGAATATAGCTACACATTTTCTAGAGTTAATAATTCGATTATGAATTATTTAGATGATGAAATATATGTTTCTGAGTTTTTGCCAGGCATACACATCTTAGTAGAAAATGAAGAAGTTTATGGAATATTTTTGGCTTCAGAAGAAAAAATACGAACACAGGTAGATTTGGTTTCTGCAATAAGAAGTAATAGTAAAATTTGTTCAGTAGGATTAGAATCGTATGAGGTTTGTTCGTGTGTTGATATAACAGACCCAAGAACTTCTGTACACATTCTTGAAATACTTGAAGAAATAGCATCAGATTTAATATAATGCAATTTTTACAAAAGAGGAAGTGAACCAATTAATTTATCCACTTGCTTTTCAGGTGCTGGACCTATACCTATTCCGGTTATAGTTCCAGGGAGTATTTCAGTTAAACCTGCATCTCTAATTATTTTATTAGGTATCCCCGCAGAACTCGCTTTTTTCTTTAATTCTTTTATTGTTTTTAGATTTGCTTTTAGAACTATTTTTTTCTGTCCCTGAGATTTCCATTTTTCAAACCACTCTTTTTTTGCTTCTAAAGCAGAACCTAAAGAAGCATGCGCAGCCTGAGCACAAGTTTTACCGATACTCAACCCCAAATTTTCTCTTATGACTATCGCTTGTTTCATGGAAACATATAAAAACCCTGTATATTTAAAAACTTCTATGGAAAAACTAGTTTGCACATCATGCAAGACGGATATATCTGTTGTAAAAAATTCAACAACATTTCCATGTCCAAATTGCACAAACATCAAAATAGTAAGATGTGGAAAATGTAGAAAAGAATCTATAAAATATGTTTGCAACGATTGCGGATTTGTAGGACCTTAGGAGTGATTTTATGGCAAATGTTATTGCGACAATGAAAATAATGCCAGATTCTCCAGATAGAAATTTGGAAGAACTTGGAGAAAAAATAGAAGAGATTATATCTGAATTTGGAAAAGTATACAAAAAAACAATACAACCTGTAGCATTTGGACTTAGTGCACTTATTTATGCAGTAATGATGGAAGAAAAACAAGGCGGAACAGATCCACTCGAAGAAAAAATAAAAAGTGTAGAAGGCGTAAACGATGTTCAAGTTACAGATGTAACCCGTTCTGTTGATGTGGGCGATTTATAATTTATTTTTTCAAATATTTTTTGTTACAATCTTCTATTTTCTAATTTTTAGTAGTTTATATTCAAAAGAATATTAATAGTCTTATTAAGAATATTTAAAAGTAATAGTTTTTTTATTATACTATGGATTTATTCGACAGAACAATACGAGATATCAAATCAATTAAAATACAAGGTGCTACTAATGTAGCTAAATATGCAATTAAAGCTCTTAAATATAAAGCAGGAAAAATAAAAGCAAAAAACAAAAAAGAATTTCTGGGAAAACTTTATCATTACGAACAGGAACTTTTAGAAACAAGACCTACAGAACCTTTAATGCGAAATTCATTAAGATATATACTTTATATGTTAAAAGAAAGTGACTTAAAAGATCCTAAAGAACTTGCAGGATTAATCGATGTTGCAGCAGAAGAATTTTTATTCAATTTAAATAAATCTAAACAGAGGATTTATGAGATAGGTGCAAGAACAATAAAGAATGATTCAATAATATTCACACATTGCCGTTCTTCATCAGTCACAGGAATATTAAAAGAAGCTAAAAAGCAAAAAAAGAAATTCGAAGTTTTTTGTACGGAAACCCGCCCTAAATTACAAGGAAGAAGTACTGCAAAAGAACTCTTGAAAGCAAAAATTCCAACAACCATGGTTGTCGATTCCGCAATTTCCACATATATAAGAAAAGCAGATATGGCTATAGTGGGTTCGGATTTAATAAACGCCAAAAAAGAATTGGTAAATAAAATAGGAACAAAAAACTTAGCACTTGCATGCAAAAGAGTCAATGTTCCATTTTTCTGCGCAACACTTTTAGCAAAATTCGACCCAGAAACAATTTATGGAAAAATTGAAGAAATTGAAATGAGAGATACAAAAGAAGTGTGGGAAAAACCTCCAAAAAAACTTAAAATTTTAAACCCTGCATTTGATTACACACCAAGAGAACT
>SLLY01000068.1 GCA_007133845.1 Candidatus Woesearchaeota archaeon | reverse complement strand
TTTATTCTTATATTCTTTAAGATTTTTTGGCTCAAAAATAGGTCTTTCTTTGTTAATTGCATTCCATTCAAATATTCCTCTGACACTATTTTTATATTCTGTGTTTGAATCTGTAACAGGTATTTCCAAATTATGAACATAAAGCCACATTAAATCAGGTTCTTCTAGTTTTGCTATAAATTTTATGTCTAATTCATCTTTTTCTCCATTTTCGATTACTTTACTAAGTAACTTTTCACCTAATCCTTTTTTCCTATGATTTTTGTCTACAACCAATACATAAGGTTCTAAAAATCCAGAAATGGAATAACCTGTTTCGAGATTTTCACCACATTCTCCCCTCTTACCAAGTGTAAATCCAACAATCTCTTCTTTGTCAAAAGCACCAATTAAATAATTGTTTCCGGCAATTTCCTTTAAATCTTCGTAGCTAAAATTCTTTTCAAAATCATTGTAAAATCCATTTCCTTGCTCAATAGCAAGCTCAGTGAGTCTAGATTTGTATTTAGAGATTTCTTCAGGTTTTATTTCTTTTATTTCATACGTATCTTTTAGTAATTTTTCCAACATAATATCACCAAATGGATTTTCTTCAGTGTTCTATATGAATAATTTTTTTATATTTTGAATAATAATTATAACATTACTATGTTGTTACTATATAGTGATACTTTATAAACATTTCTATAGTCGAAAATATTCAATTTTTTAGAATTATTTTTCAATATCTATTATTACACCGTCTTTTCCGACATTGATTACTGTAGTGTCCCCGATTTTTTCACTTTTGCCAAAAGTTTCGTGTATATGTCCGCATAAAACAACATCTGGTTGAATTTCTTCAATTTTTTCACGTATAGCTTTAGAACCCACATGTTCCCAAAGTGCATCTATTTTTGTTCCAAAGGGTGGTGTGTGCGTAATCATTATTTTGTGCTTCGTATCTTTTATTGGTTTGTGTGCTTTTTCAATAAGTTCTCTATTTTCTTTTTCTGTCATTTGAAATATTCCTGTGTTAGAACCGCCTACGCCAAATAATCCAATTTCGTTGTAAAATCTCATTGAACGTCCATGCAGGTTATAAACACCAGGTTTGTATTGCTTTGCAAGAAATTCAATTGCCGAGAATGTTTCATGATTTCCCGGGATCAAAATTAATTTTTTATTAAGTTCTTTAAATGGCCCTATTATCCCTGTTAAATCATCTTCAAAAAGAGTGAGGTCTCCACAAAGCACAACCATGTCTACATCTTCGTCTTTAGCTTTTTTTACTAAATTTTCAAGTGCACTTTTATCGCCATGTATGTCTGACGCTGCTAATATTTTCATAGTATCATTTATGAGTATATCTAAATTTTAAAATTTTATCTTTTTTGTCAAGAATTGAATATCCAAATCTAAAAAATTGAATTATATCTCTCTCTTTTAATTTTTCAAGCGATTTTTCTCCCAATCCAACAGAAACACTTCCATCTGTCATTAATACATGAACAGGAAGATTTTCCTTTTTGAAAACCCAATGAATCAATTTTAATCCTTGTTTATACTCTTTTCCTTCAAATTCTCCAATTATTTCAGAATCTGTAATCACATCAACTTTAAAATTTAACAAATCCATTAATCTAATGGTATCTCCTTGTTTAGCATTCAAGAAATCTCCCTTTGAAACATAAAATGTTTCTTCAGGATTATTTACTTCATATTTTATTTTACCTTTTTCTTCGTAATCTGGATGTTTACTTCTTTCAGTTGAAAATTTTTCTGGTATATTTCTAACAGTTAATTTAATTTTGTTTTTTACAAAAAAATATCTTTCTGCTATAGGTTCTATTATTTCTCTATTTTCACTTTCTAATACTTCGAAAGGAATTGTCGATTCTGATTTAGATATGCCTGTCTTTTTGAGAAATTTTTGAATGGCTTCAGGTTGAAAACCTCTTTTTCTCAGAGATATCAATGTAGGGATTCTTGGATCATCCCACCCCATCAATTCTTCCTTTTCAATCATTTCTCTTATGACTCTTCCTGAAGCAGGTATTCCTTTAAGATTAAATCTTGCAAATTCTAGAACAATTGGTGTTTTTATTTCAAGTTGTTTTTGTATCCACTCTTGAACTTCTGCATGCATTTCAAATTCCTTTGAACGTATTCTATGAGTTATGTTTTGAATTTTGTCCATGTAAGCAGTTGCAAAATCATAAGTTGGCCATATAAAATATTTTTCTCCAACCCTTGGATGATTGCCAACAATTTTACGCATTATTGCCGGATCGCGCATAGCGGCATTTTTATGATTCATATCTATTTTTGCTCTGAGTGCATATTTTCCTTCTTTAAATTCATTATCTAAAAATTTATTCCATAATTCTAAATTCTCTTCGATTTTTCTTTTTCTACAATCACATGAAATTTTTTCCCATCTATTTTTTTTCACTTTTTCCAAACTACAATTGCACATATATGCACTGTCTTTTTTAATTAATTCTTCTGCAGAATTTTGTATTTCTTTTACATAATCTGATATGTAATGAATATCATTCCATTCTATTCCTACCCATTTTAAATCTTCTAACATTTGTTTGTAATACTTTTCCTCAACTTTGTTGGGATTTGTATCTTCAAATCTTATGTAAAATTTACCATCGTATTTCTTCGCATAATAATAATTTAAAAAACAAGCTTTTGCGTGTCCAATTGTTGCATATTTGCTAGGTTCTGGAGGAAATATCGTTACAACTTTTCCAATTTCTGCATTATCTAATTCAGGCAATTCCTGTTTCTCCACATTTTTTTCTTCTAAAAGTTCGGGCGCGATTTTTTCAAGCTTTTTCGTTTGTTCGTTTATAGATAACTTATTTATTTCAGAAACAATTTCATTAGATAATTTAAAAATTTCTTTAGCGTCCTTTTTTAATTCTGGTTTCTCACCTATTACTTTAGGTACAACCGAATTGGGTTGAGCTTTACCCCCATGTTCTACAGCATTTTTTAAAGCCCATTTAAGGACCAACTCTTTCATTATTGAATCACCAATTTTTTTCCATCTTGTAAGAGATGAACATTTTCATTTAATTGATAACCCATAGTTCTAGCTATCTCTGCAGCTACAACTAATTTGTCCATCCCTCCGTGTGTGGGTATAAAATGTTTTGGTTTCAATATTTGAAGAAGTTCTCTATGATCTGCTTTTGATGCGTGTCCTGAAACGTGAACATCCTTGAAGATTCTAATGTTTTTTCCCTTAAGTTTTCTTTCAAGTATTTCTCTATTCGCAACACTTGTTGGTGTTGGAATTACTTTACAACTGAATATGACAACATCATCATCCTGCATTCTGTATGGAGTTTCATCATTTACAATCCTTGAAAGAATCGCATTGGGTTCTCCCTGATTCCCTGTACAAATAATCATATATTTTTCTCTATTTTTATTTATTTGACTTAATAGTTTTATTCTCTGTCTAACAAAACCCGCTATCTTTGCATTTGTCGAAAAAAGATTAGTGTTCTTCGCAGCTTCTAAATAATTAAATAAACTTCTACCTATGAATACGGGTTCTCTTCCAATTTGTTCTGCTAATTTTAAAAGACTGGATAATCTCGGTATGTGAGATGAAAAAGTTGTTACAATTATCCCATTGTCTCTATTTTGATATCTCAATAGTATATCTTTTAACATCTCTTTTGCAAGTGTTTCAGAAGGAGTGTGTCCTCCCTTATCTACTGTGGTACAATCAGATATTTGTGCAATACAATTTTCTCCAACCTTTTTTAGAGCTTCATAATCTGGTTTTTTGCCTAATACAGGTGTGTTATCTAGCTTGAAATCATTTGTATATAAAACAGCTCCATAAGGGGTATGAATTGCAATTGCAACTGTTTGCAATGTAGAATGAGTCATATTAATTAATTCAATTGTTATTTTATTCGAAATTTTATATTTAGAAGAAGGATTCAATGCAATTGTTTTATTATACAATTTTTTACCTTCCAATCCCTTATTTATTATTTCTAAAGTAAATGGAGTAGCTATTATTGGAGCTTGTTTGTATCTTTTTGCTAAGAGTCTAACCGCTCCACAATGGTCTAAATGTCCATGTCCTATAACTATTGCTTTTACCTTTTCTCCCCATTCTTCTTTCAATTGTGTATCATTTGGAACTGCATCCATTTTCAACATTTGTTTATATGAAAGTTTTGTTATTTCTTCACCTTCTCTTCCCTCATAGTTTACAATTTTCTCTACATTGTAACCCATGTCCATTATAATAACTTCATCATCTACTTTTACGGCAGTCATATTTTTACTACCTATTTCCGAATAGCCTCCAACGGCCCATATTTCAATCATTTTTTCAACCTCTCTATTTCTTCAATTACAGAATTTCTAAATTTTTCTATTTTTATCTGCAATTCTTTTTTTGTTTCTGCTTCAACTGTAATCCTTATATAAGGACTTGTATTTGAAGCTCTAATTAAAACCCATGAGTTTTTAAAATTAATCCGCATTCCATCTATTTCTATTATTTTATGTTCCTTTTTGAATCTTTCCTTTAAATTTTTTATAACTTTAAATTTTAATTCATCATCACAATTTATTTTCACTTTCTTTTTACAATTAGCTGGAATTTTTTTTCTAATTTCCGATAATTCCATCTCTTTATTGCTCATCATTCTTGTAAAGAATAAACCTGTCATTATTCCATCGTCAAATGGAAAATATTTAGGTATTAGGAAATGATTTGAAGCTTCCATTGCAAATATAGCATCATTTTCTTTGACTGCTTTGGCTAAAAATGCATCACCTACTCGTATATATTTTAATTCACCGCCTTTATCATCTATAATCTTCCTTATTAAATCAGAACATTCAACATTTATTGCAATTGTTCCTATGTTTTCTTTAAGAAGTTCTTCTGCAATCAAATATCCTATTTCATCCGCATTTAATGTTTTTCCTTTATCGTCCACAATAACAACTCTGTCTCCATCTCCATCAAATGCTATGCCTAGATCTGCCTGATTTATCCTAACCTCTTGTTCTAAATCAATCAATTTCTCTTTTGAAGGATTAGGCCCTCTACCACTAAATTCACTATTCGGTTCATTATTTATTGCAACTACATTACATCCCGCATCCAAAAATAATCTTTTTGCAAATTCTGAAGTTGCACCATTTCCAGGATCTATTACAACAGTCAAAGGTTTTTTTATTTTTATTTTTTCTGTAATATATCGAATATATTCTTCTTGTGGTATATCACTATCTATTTTTTTTAAATTTCCATTTCCTGTTATAAAATTTTCAGAAAAAAATAATTTTTTCACTTCTGGAATTGCTTCTGGAAAACCAACTCCGTCGTTTTTTCTAAATCTAACACCACTGTACTCTGGAGGGTTATGTGATGCTGTTATTTGTGCTCCTGCAGTTGCATTTGCATGTTTACAGTAAAAATTTAACACTGGGGTGCTTTGCATACCTATATCTATTACATTTACGCCAGTACTTGTCAAACCTTCCACTAAACTTTTCTTTAATTCTATTCCATTTCTTCTCGTATCTCTTGAAACAACTACAGTACCAGAACCTTTTAGAAATGTTCCGAATGCCTTTCCTATTTTTTTAACATTTTCTTTATTGATTTCAGTATCTAGCAATCCTCTTATATCGTAAGCTCTAAATATATTTTGCATAAAATCACATATTTATTTGTTTTTTATAAACGTTTTTTAAAAAATCCTCAACGGTGTCAAACCCCTTCTTTTTGGATATTTTTTTTATTATTTTTTGAATACCTGAACCGTATTGTGCAGCTATTTTCTTTCTTTTATATACTTT
>SLLY01000030.1 GCA_007133845.1 Candidatus Woesearchaeota archaeon | reverse complement strand
AACAGTGCTGCGAGACTTGGAAACAATGCAGATGTAGACATCACGAGACAATTTATATTATGGAATGAAAATATTAAATTTGGAAAAAAAATTTCAACTGCAAAAGGATATTCCAAAATTGCTGAAACGTATGAAGGAACATCCAAATCACCAGAAACCGCATTTATGACTGAAGGTAAAAAACTATTCAAAATACTGGGGTGTGTGAAAGGCAAAAAAATTTTGGATGTTGGTTGTGGAACCGGAAGATATAGCTTACCTCTTGCAAAGAAAGGAGCAGAAGTTTACGGAATAGACTTTTCTGAAGGGATGCTAAAAGCTGCAAAAAGAAAAAGTAAAGGACTAAATACAAAATATCAATTATCTGACATGAGAAAAATTCCTTACAAAGACGAAACATTTGATAAAGTTATAAGCAGTCTTGCAATAGATCATGTAAAAGATTATGAAAAAGCCATATCAGAAATTTTAAGAGTTACAAAAAAAGGTGGAAAAATAGTAATTTCCACAATACATTCCGAAGCTGTCCAGGTTTTAGAAAGCAAAAATAAAATGACAAAATATGGAATAAAATTCAAAGCTTTTTTTGAAAGCGATGAAGGCAGAATTAATGTAACAAGTTATGCAAGAACAAAGAAACAATGGAGGGATGCACTTAAAAATAAAGCAGAAAAAATAAAATTTTTTGATTTGAAAGTTCCAAAATCCGTTTATAGTATAGAACCTGTTGCATATAAAACCATAAAAAATAAAAAAATGATTTTGGCAATGTCATTCGTTAAAAAATAAAAAATTAATTTACACACAACTATTTTCTTATCCTTACATTTTGGTTAAAATAGAAATATTTTCAAATTTGTATGGGTAAAAATTATTAAGTCAAAAGAAAAAAAGACATAGTAAACTTTTTTAAGAACACAATCTACTTTTATTTTAAGGGTCCGTGGTCTAGAAATCTTTTATTGCAAAAAAAAACTTGCGAGAAAAAGTTGGACAATGGTATGACATCTGCTTGACGATACCCTTTCTTTGGAAAAGAAAAGCTGTACCAAAAGAAAAGGTTTCAAAATGCAGAAGACCGCCGGTTCGATTCCGGCCGGACCCATTGCACCTTTTAGAAAAAGCTGCACCAAAACCAAAATCACCTTTTAGAAAAAGCTGCACCAAAACCAAAATCACCTTTTAGAAAAAGCTGCACCAAAACCAAAATCACCTTTTAGAAAAAGCTGCACAATTATTTCTCAGGAAGCTTTACAGAAACTATTTGCGATTCTCCAAGTTTATTTAAGTGGACTCCATAAATATTATCTGCGTGCGAAAGAATAGAATCATTGTGAGTAACAACGATAAATTGTGATTTTTTAGAATATTCATCGAGAAGCCTACCTAACATTTCAGAATTTTCTTTGTCAAGTGCAGCATCCACTTCATCTAAAATATAAAACGGAGATGGCTGATATTCTTGTATAGCAAAAATAAATGCAAGTGTTGTTATAGTTTTTTCACCACCACTCATAGCTCTGAGAGAAATAAATTTCTTTCCTCTATGTTTTGCAAAAATATCCAAACCTCCGTCAAACACACTTTCTTCGTTTTCTAAAATTAATCTGGCTTCTCCTCCTGGAGAAAGTGTAGAGAAAATCCTTTCAAAATTATCCGCGACATTTTTATAAGATTCTATAAAAGACTCTTTTTTTCTAGTCTCGATTTCAGAAATTAAATTCAAAACTTCTTGTTTTTCACCTTCTAATTTGTCAAATCTATCTTTTAATTCTACATACTCACTTTCAACTTCTTTATATGCATCTAGTGCTCGCATATTGACAGCCCCAAAATTATTTAATTTCATTTCTAATTCTCTAATTTCATTTTCTATTTTGAAAACATCTTTTTTTATTTCTTCAATTTTTAAATCTTCATATTCTTGCATCGCCGCATTTCTTCCTTCGAGCTTAGCATTTATTTCCGCCAAATCTAATTTGAAAGTATTTATTTTCTCCCGCATATTATTTATTTTCTCCTCAAAACTAGCTTTCTTTATTTCAAATTTTTTATTTATCTCATTAATTTCATTTCTTTCTTTATACAAATCTTTCAATTCTTTATGGAATTTTTTCTCTTCTTCTAATTTTTCTTTTAATTCTTTTTGAATTCCTTTAAGATTTTGACTACGGACCTTAATTTTTTCTTCAAAATTATTTTTTTCTTTTTTCAAATCATTCAAAACACCTTTAGAACGTTCCAAATCTCTTTCTATAACATTTAATTCAAGTTTGACCCCTTGTTTTTCAGCCTTTTTATTGTTCAAAACCTCTTGGAGTGATTCGACGCGTTCACTCATTTTTTTAATTTCTTCTTGTTCTACTTTGTCAGGAAGTTTCTCCAAAGAATTTTTTAATTCTTCTATCTCATCACTCTTTTTTTCTAATTTTTCTTTAATTTCATCTATTTCAGTATCATCAAAATCCTCTATATCTTCAATAGAAGATTTAATGTGAAAAACCTCATTTTGCATATCTGATATTTTATCTTGATAGCTATCCTTTTTTTCAGCCAAAGTTTGTATAGAAATCCTCTTTTCATCAATTTTATTTTTTATTTTATTTATTTTATCTTCTATTGATTCACTTTTAAATCCAACACTTTTATCCCCTCTTTGTCCTCCTGTCATAGCTCCACTCTTTTCAATTAAATCACCTTCCAGCGTAACCATCCTATATTTCTTTTTTCCAATCTTTCTCGCAATCTTCATATCATTTATTATAACAGTATCTGAGAAAACATATTTGAAAATATCTTCATATTTTTTATCAAATTTTATTAAATCTATCGCATAACCAATAAATCCATCCTCACTATCAAAATCTTTAGTTATTATCCTTCCTTTTATTCTATCTAACGGAAGAAATGTTGCATATCCTAATTTATTTTTTCTTAAAAATTCTATAGCATTTTCAGCAGATTTAAAATCATCTACAACAATAGAATTTCCCCTACCTCCTGCAGCGATTTTTAAAGGAAGGGAATATTTTTCATTTGTTTTACCCAACTGGCTAACTATTCCATGAATTCCTAAAAGCTTTCCATTTTTTTTGGCTTGTAAAACTGCACGAGTCCCTTTATTTAAAAGTCTAAAAAGAACTTCTTTTTTACCTTCTAAACTATGAAGTTCTTTTGCATATGCATTAAGTTCGTCTCTACAATTTTTTAAATCAAAAGAAATTTTTTCTCGTTCTTCTAATATGTTTTTAAGTAACTCTTTTTTAGACTCCAATTTTTTTAAAAGTTCTTTCTTCTTTTCAAATGCTTTCTTTTTTTCCTCTTTTTTTTCCAAAGTATTTTGAAGACTTACAAAATCTTTTTCAATTTGATGAATTTTAGAATTTAATCTCACTCTTTCCCTATCCAAATTATTCAATTTTTCAAAAGAAGATTTTTCTATATCCACTTTCTCCTTCTGTTTAATTATTTCATCAGAAAACAATTTTATTTTTTTCTCTAACTTTTCAAACTCTTCTTTATTTAATTTAATATCTTCTTCAATTTGTATTTTTCTTTTCTTAATTTTTTCTATTTCATTTTTTCCATTTTCTATTTCAGTTTTAATTTCATTTATTTTTTTACGAGATTCATCAATCTCATTAGTTAATTTAATTTGTTCTTCTCCACCCAATTCCTCAGTTTTTTTATTTATCTTTTCTAAACGTTTAGAATTATCTTCTATATTAGATACAATCGAATCTCTCTCCCCTTCTAATTTTTCAAGTTCGGAAACATGTTCAGATATTTTAGAATTTATTTTATCACGATTTTCTTTTATATTCATTATTTCATTTTTTATTTTTAATGCTTTTTTATATCTAAGTTCTTTTTGAAGTTTAGCAAATTTTTCAGCTTCTTCTTTTTCCTTTTTCAATTCTTCCATATGTCTTTCTTTTTCTCTTATTATTATTCCAGCTTCCTTTAGTCGTTGTTCTACCTTATCCATCTTAAGCATGGATTTCTTTTTTTTCTCTTCATAAATAGAAATACCTGATAAATCCTCTATTATTTCTCTTCTTTCTTCTGTAGACATTTCTACGAAAGCAGGAATTTCTCCCTGCATAACTATATTATAACCATCCGGATCAATATTCGCATTGTCCAACATAGTATGAACATAATCTTGAGTCTGTCTCTTTCCATTAACTCTATAGAGGCTTCTCCCCTCTTGACTAACTTTTCTACTTATAATTAATTCATCATCATCAGTTGGAAATTTTCCATTTTTGTTATCTAGAATAATTTTTACTTTTGCAAACTTACTGGGAGGAAGTTTTTTTCCACCATTGAAGACCAAATCTCCCAATTTTTCAGCACGTAAATCTTTTTTAGAAGTTTTACCTAACGCAAAACATATCGCTTCCGCAACATTACTTTTTCCTGAGCCATTTGGACCCATAACACAATTTAGATTCTCTGGTAGTATAATCTCTTTCTTTCCTGAGAAAGATTTAAATCCCATCATTTCAATTTTTTTTATATAATTCATGATTTTTCACTTATCGAAGTAAATATAAAAATATAAATTTTCTTAAATATGTATGGTTTGAGGTGAAAAATGGCTAAAAAAATACTTTCAAAATATAATTTGGAGATAGAAACTTCTAAAATAGAAGTAGCTATCGTAAAACAACCCGATGAATTTGTACCTGTATATATTCTCAAAATACCGGAATTAAAAACAGGAACAATCGCATTTCTAGAGAACATAAGAGATAAGCTAATAGAAAAAGTCCCAATGAAATTAGAAGACATAAGAGACCCAGATTCTTTTAAAGAATTGAAAAGAACAATTATGAAACAAGCACGAGAGTTAATTGGAAAAGGACTCAAAGACTCTTCTGAAGAAGTATTGGATTTTAGTTCAATTTTTGTTGTAAACGAAATGATTGGATTGGGCAATATAGAATTTCTCCTTGAAGATGAAAACCTCGAAGAAATAGTAATCAATACGAGTAAAGAACCTATATGGGTTTATCATAAAGAATTCGGTTGGTTGAAAACAAATATCTTTGTTGAAGAAGAAAACCAAATAAAAAATTATGCTTCTATTATAGGAAGAAGAATTGGAAGACAAATAAATGTATTAAATCCACTTATGGACGCGCATTTGTGGACAGGGGACAGAATCAATTCAACATTATTCCCAATATCTTCTAAAGGCAATACAATAACTATAAGAAAATTCAGAAAAAAACCATGGACTATAACAGACTTTATTGAAAATAATACACTTGACAA
This sequence comes from Candidatus Woesearchaeota archaeon, assembly GCA_007133845.1. Taxonomy (GTDB): domain Archaea; phylum Nanobdellota; class Nanobdellia; order CSSed11-243R1; family CSSed11-243R1; genus CSSed11-243R1. The sequence continues at coordinate 625 of SLLY01000030.1, read as the reverse complement.
AAAAACAGCAGCATTCATCTGGTTGTGTGTTCAATACGAGATGAGTATAATAATTTCAGGAGGAACAGCAACAGGAAAAACAAGCCTTTTGAATTGCATACTACCTTTTGCACCCCCAGACCAAAGAATAGTTAGTATTGAAGAGACAAGAGAATTGAATCTTCCAAAATTTTTACATTGGATTCCTATGGTTATTAGAGAATCAAATCCAGAGGGAAAAGGAGAAGTGAAAATGTTAGATCTTCTTGTAAACTCATTAAGGATGAGACCTGACAGAATTATTGTAGGAGAAGTTAGAAGACAACAAGAAGCGGAAGTTCTTTTTGAAGCCTTAAATACGGGACACGCAGTTTATTCTACAGTGCATGCAAATACTGCAGAAGAAGCATTCAGAAGACTTACAACACCACCTATAAATCTTCAAGAAGATATAATTCGTTCACTTCCATTATTTGCCATAATGTTCAGACAAAGAAGAAAAAATATAAGAAGACTTTTCGAAGTAACTGAAATAATCTCAGAAGAAAAAATAAAATTAAAAAATATTTTTTCTTGGAATGCTAAATCGGACAAAATAAAAAAATCAAATGAATCAAAAAGAATATTGGATGAAATAAAAAAATTT
>SLLY01000052.1 GCA_007133845.1 Candidatus Woesearchaeota archaeon | reverse complement strand
TAATACAGATGAATGTGAATAAGCCAAAAGAAAAAAAACAAAAAGGCATGTACTATTGCAAGAAGTGTAAAAGAAATCATAAAACGATTTCTAAAATTGGTAAAAATCATAAAAAATACATGTAATCTTTTTTAAAAAAGTTTAAAACATATCACGATTTAATTATTCTAGGTGGTTTTATGGTAAAAGGTTATTTAAAATATTTAAATTTGGATTATAAACCAACAAAAAATGATTTAGTTTGTTTATTCAGATTTAAACCTAGGAAGGGAAAATCTAAAAAAGAAGTTGCAGGTGCAATTGCTTCAGAATCATCAACAGGAACATGGACTGATTTATCAACCATTTCTGAAAAAAGACAATTAAAATTAGGTGCAAAAGTTTTTGAAATAAAAGGAAACTATGCGAAAATAGCTTATCCTTCTGAATTATTTGAACCAGGAAATATGGCACAAATACTTTCTTCAATCGCCGGAAATATATATGGCATGAGTGAATTGGAAACACTAAGATTAGAAGACATACAATGGCCAAAAAAAATTATTAATTCTTTCAAAGGACCAAAGTTTGGTATTAATGGAGTTAGAAAAATAGTAGGTGTGAAAAAACGTCCACTTGCAGGAACTATAGTTAAACCTAAATTAGGTTTAAATGAAAAAGAACATGCAAAAGTTGCTTATGAAGCATGGATGGGCGGATTAGATATAGTAAAGGATGATGAAAATCTAACTAGCAAGAGTTTTAATGAATTTAAAAAAAGAGCAAGAGAAACAATCAAATTAAAAAATAAAGCAGAGAAAGAAACAGGTGAAAAAAAGATTTACATGGCAAATGTAACAGCAGAAACAAATGAAATGATAAAAAGAGCAGAGTATCTAAAAGAACTAGGGAATGAATATTTGATGGTTGATGTTCTTACTGTTGGTTGGAGTGCACTTCAAACACTTAGAAATGAAAATGAAAGATTAAAATTAGTACTTCACGGACACAGAGCTATGCACGCTGCTTTAACAAGAAATAAAGAACACGGAATGTCAATGCTTGCAATTGCACAATGTTCGAGATTAGTGGGTATGGATCAACTTCACATAGGTACGGCAGTTGGAAAAATGGAAGGAGAAAAAAAAGAGATAAGAACAATCTTAGACAACATAGAAAAACAAAGAGTTCCAGAAACAAAAAAAACATTTTCACAAAATTGGGGAAAAATGAAACCAGTTTTTTCAGTTTGCTCAGGAGGACTTCATCCAGGGCACATTCCCGCACTTATGAAATTTTTTGGGAACGATATAATAATACAAGCAGGTGGTGGTGCACATGGACACCCAGATGGAACTAGAGTAGGTTCAGTTGCAGTAAGACAAGCGATTGATGCCGTAATGAAAAATCAATCTTTAAAAGAATATGCAAAAACACACCCAGAATTAAAAAAAGCAATAGATAAATGGGGAGTATATGGTGAGTGATAAATTTGTTTAAGTTAAAAGCAAAACATATTGAAGTTGCAACAGGAGGAATCCCAGTAATAACTCTTCATAATGAATTTGCAAAAGAAAATGATATCCGAGGCATGGATCGTGTAAAGATTTCATTTAAAAATAAATTTGTCGTTGCATCAGTTGACGTTTCTAATAAAGTAATAACAAAAGAAGAAGTAGGCATATTTGATGATGTGTGGAAAATATTAAAAGTTTCAAAAGGAGAAATTGTAGAAATAACTCCTATTGGAAAACCAGAATCTACTAAATATATAAGAAAAAAAATGGATAGAGAAGAATTGAGCAAAGAAGAGATAGATACTATTGTATGTGATATTGTTTATGATAGATTAACAGATGTAGAGATGGCATCTTTTGTTGCAGCATCATATATTATAGGATTAAGCTTAGAAGAAACTGAAAATCTTACAAGAGCTATAGTAAATACAGGAGATACATTAAATATGAAAAAAAAGGTCGTAGCAGATAAACATTGTATCGGAGGAGTGCCTGGAAATAGAACTACAATGATAATAGTTCCAATACTTGCATCACTCGGCGTTACAATTCCAAAAACATCAAGCCGTTCTATTACTTCACCAGCTGGAACTGCAGACACTATGGAAGTTTTTTCCGAAGTTTCATTTTCAATCGATGAAATTAAAAAAATAGTTAAGAAAACAAACGGATGCATAGTTTGGGGTGGAGCTGTAAATTTTGCTTCTGCAGACGATAAATTAGTTCGTGTTAGACATCCACTTTCATTAGATCCAGAAGGACTTATGCTTGCATCTGTTATGGCAAAAAAAGTAGCAGCATCAAGTAATCATGTGATTTTCGATTTACCAATAGGGTATGAAGCCAAACTTCAATCACTTGGAGAGGCAAGACACATGGAAAGAGAATTTCAAAGACTTGCAAGCAGATTCGATATAAAAACAAAAACTACGATTACAGATGGTAATCAGCCTATTGGAAAAGGAATTGGACCAAATTTAGAAGCTAGGGATATACTTTGGGTTTTTCAAAAAGATGAAAGGGCTCCAATGGATTTAAGAAAAAAAGGAACGATACTAGCAGGAAAACTTTTGGAATTATGCGGAGTTGCAAAATCAGGAGATGGACAAAAAATTGCAGATAAACAAATAGAAAATGGAAAAGCATATGAAAAATTCAAAGAAATTATTAAAGCACAAAAAGGAAATCCAGATATACAACCTGAAGATTTAGAATTAGGGGAATACACTTGTAATTATGAAGCTGAAAAAACAGGAAAAATTTCAAACGTTAACAATTTAGCAATTTCTAAAATAGCAAAATCTTGTGGATGTCCAACAGACAAAGAAGCTGGAATGTATATATATAAAAATTATGGAGATTCAGTTAATGAAGGAGAAAAAATATTTACAATTTATTCCAGAAGTGAAAGAAAAATTCAAAGAGCTATAGAAATTATGAAAAGAATGGACGTTATACAAATTGAGTGATGCAAATGCATAAACAATCAAAAGAAAAAGCATGGCATTCAATAAATCAAGAAAAAGTATTCGAACTTTTAAACACATCAGAAAAAGGTTTGAATTCAATTGAAGTTCAAGAAAGATTGGAACGGTTTGGAACAAACGAACTTCAAAAAGAGAAAAAAATAAAACCAGTCGAACTTTTTTTGCACCAATTCAAATCATTTCTAATAATTATTCTTATTATAGCAGCAATTTTTTCTCTCGCAATAGGAGAACTTGTCGAAGCAATAGTAATTTTTCTTATATTAATGGGCAATGCTTCTCTCGGATTTTTTCAAGAGTTCAAAGCAGAAAAAGCAATAGAAGCTCTAAGAAAAATGACATCTCCCAAAGCAATTGTTTTCAGAGACGGAGAAAAAAAACAGATACTGACGAAAGAAGTAGTTCCTGGAGATGTAGTTTATTTGTCCGAAGGAAAACAAGTTCCTGCAGATTTATATTTATTTGAAACAAGTGAATTAAAAATAGACGAAAGCATGCTAACTGGTGAATCTCTCCCAGTTTCAAAAGAAGCAAGAGTTACAAAAAAAGATATCCCAACTTCTGAAATAAAAAATATGGTTTTTTCAGGAACTTATGTTGCAAACGGAGAAGCACGAGGTGTAGTAGTCAGAACAGGCATGGAAACCGAGATAGGTAGGATTGCAGGGCTTGTTGAAGAAACCAAAAGAGAAGATACACCCCTCAAAAAGAAAATAGATTCTCTGGGAAAAAATCTCGGTTTAATAATTTTATTTATAGTCATCATAGTTTTTTTACTAAATTTATATTTACATACAAGAACGCCGATGGAACTTTTTGTTCTTGCTATTGCCATGGCTGTTTCGGCAGTACCTGAAGGATTACCTATTGTTGTTACACTTGCACTTGCTTTTGGAGTTCAAGCAATGGCTAAAAAAAATGCCATACTCAGAAAACTTATGGCTGTTGAAACACTCGGTTCAACAACGGTTATTTGCACAGATAAAACTGGAACTTTAACAAAAAATGAAATGACTGTAGAAAAAATATTTACTAATAATCAATTTGTAAAAGTTAGCGGAACGGGATATGAACCAGTAGGAGATTTTTTTATAAATGACAAAAAAATAAATCCATCTAAAAAAAAATCACTGAAAAAACTTATTGAAATAAGTGCGCTCTGCAATAGTTCTGAAATAATACAAGAAAAAGGTTGGAATGTTGTAGGCAGTCCTACTGAGGGTGCATTAATTACTTTATCAAGGAAAGCAAATTTCGACTATAAAAAATTCAGAGAAAGACTAACTCCTGAAGATAAAATTCCATTCTCATCACAAAGAAAAATAATGGCTGTAGCATACACCAATAAAAATAATATTGTGTCTTATGTTAAGGGAGCTCCCGAAAGAATTCTCCAAAATTCAACACACATATTTGAAAAAAATAAAATAAAAAAACTTACAGATTCAGAAAGAAAAAAACTTCAGAAAATCTCTGATGATATGGCTGGAGAACCACTTAGAGTTTTAGGTTTTGCATACAGAAAAATTCCAAAAGAAAAGAAACATGGCAAAAAAGATCTAGAGAGAAAATTAATTTTCGTAGGATTTGCAGGTATGATTGATCCACCAAGAGAAAATGCTAAAGAAGCTATTGAAAGTGCAAAAAAAGCTGGAATAAAAACAGTAATGGTAACAGGAGATCATAAAATAACGGCTGTTGCAATAGCGAAACAGATTGGCATAATGGAAGAAGGAAAAATGGTTGTTACTGGAGCCGAACTTGACGCAATGACTGTAAAAGAATTGGAAGGTATCGTTGAAAATGTGGCGGTTTTTTCAAGAGTTTCTCCTGAACATAAAGTAAAAATAACTCAGGCATTCGACGAAATAGGACACGTTGTTGCAATGACTGGAGATGGTGTTAATGATGCTCCCGCATTAAAAAGAGCACATATAGGAGTTTCGATGGGACTGAAAGGCACCGATGTTGCAAAACAAGCAAGCGACATGGTTATAGAAGATGATAATTACTCGACTATAATTAGCGCGGTGGAAGGCGGAAGAAGAATTTATGATAACATAAAAAAATTTGTCCGTTTACAACTTTCATCCAACTTTTCAGAAATAGGCGTAATATCTTTTGCGGCTGTCGCAGGTTTGCCACTTCCACTTTTACCTCTTCAAATCCTATGGATAAATTTTGTAACCTCCACGCTGCCAGCAACCGCATTGGCAATAGATCCGGCAGAAGAAGATATAATGAAAAGAAAACCAAGAGATAAGGACGAGAATATAATTCGCTCACTTCTACCGTTTTTTCTTACTATAGTGAGTCTGATGTGTTTTGTTGTAATAATATCATTTTTGTGGAGTCTTCAATTTGAAATAGAAAAAACAAGAACAATTGTTTTTACGACAATTGTTGTTTTCATACTTTTATTGGTTTTTAATTGTAGGTCGGAAACAAAAAGTCTGCTCGAGTCAAAACCATTTAGCAACAAATATTTATTGCTTGGAGTAATGTCGTCTTTTTTACTTCAAATAGTAGTTATATATACACCATTTTTCCAAAATATATTTCAAACAGTTCCTCTTAATTTGTTTGACTGGGGTATGATTGCAATTTTCGGTGTAACGGCCCTTTTAATATCTCCAAGACTGTTCAATAAACTTAAAATATAAAAAATATTTAAATGTGAAACACATATAAATTAAAAAGTACTAAAACTTAGTAGTAATAATATGGAAAATGAAACTTTAGTGAAAATATTAATTGTATTTTCTATAGTAGCTTTAATTAGTGTGTTTGCTATAAATATTGGTGATATTTCAATAGAAGGGAGATTCATATACGAAACACCAAAACCAATACCGCAACATTTCACATACTCAGAAATAATTCTAAACCAACCTGTAGAATGGACAGGAACATTCGAAACAATAAATAAAACATACGAAGAACTC
>SLLY01000025.1 GCA_007133845.1 Candidatus Woesearchaeota archaeon | reverse complement strand
TAGATACAAACGCTGATAGTGTAGAAGATGTTAGAACACTTGATGTTGGAACTCACGAATATAGATTAGTATTCACTAATTCAAATAATTTCCAAGATGCAGAAATAGTTAGAACTGTTACCATAGGAGAAAGTGATGAAAAACCTACAATAATTCTATCAAAACCTAAAGATAATATATCTGTAAATGAATCTAGTTTATCATTCGAGGCGGAATTTATTGACTCTTATGGTTTAAAAAATGCAACATTACATGTGTGGAATTCAACGGGAGATTTGATATTCGAAGTAACCGAAAATATAGTTGGAAACCAAGTTGAATTAAGTATTCCAATAATTTTTGATTATCAAGATGTTTTTGAGTGGAACTATTTAGCTTGTAATGAATTAGATAATTGTGCATTTGCGAGTGAAAATTGGACTGTAACTTATGATGAAGAAGCACCAGAAATTATATTATTCTTACCTGCGAATGAAACTAGTACTAGAGAAAATTCAATAGAATTTAAATTTAAAGCGATAGATAATTTCACCGAAGTTATGGATTGTGAATTATTTGTTAATGATAAATTAATGTATTTGGGAAATGTAGAAAATAATGAAAAAGTAACTTGGGAAATATATTTAGATATCGGAAAACAAGAATGGTATGTAACTTGTAATGATGATGCAAATAATTTGGGAATTTCTGAAAAATGGAATTTTAATATCGTAGAAAGACCAACACCACCTCCACCAAGAGCACCAAAACCAGTAACTGTAATCGTTTCGATGGAATTAAATAGAACTCAAATAAATATGAATTCAGATGAAGTAAAAACGGTGGAAATTTACATTGAAAATCAAGGAGATCAATATTTAGCAGACATAGAATTATTATTAAATGGTTTGGATGATGAAAATTATGAATTTTCAAATAGATATTTAAGTTTATCTTCAAAAACATCAGATACCTCTGAATTGATATTATATCCAGAATACACAAAAACTGGAAATTATGAAATAGAAATTAAATTGAAAACTGCAACAGTTTCAATTTCAGAAAATTTAGAAATATTTATTACAAATATTTTTGAAGATGATGCAATTTTAATCTGTGAAAATGCAATTTCATATATTAATGAATTGGAAGCAGAAGAATTTAATACATCTGAATTAATGAATCAATACAGTTCTGCAGAAAATTACATGAATACAAATAGATTTGAAAGAGCAATTGACGTATGTGAACTAATATTAGAATTTGAACCCGAAGAAGAGGAAGAAGTAGAAGAACCTATTTTACCAACACCAACAGGAATAACAGGTTTATTCATTGCGGTTGGAGAATTTACATGGGATAATGTTTCATATATATCCTTATTACTTGTAGTAATAATATTAATATATTTAGGAAGAGGTGGAATAATCAAATTCTTCAAAAATTTGAAAAAACCACCAGAAACTCCACCTATTGTTGGAAAAACAGGCTCAAGAAATTATGCGTTCGGAAATGCAAAAAGGGAAAAAATCTATGAAATAGAGTGGTAAAATATACTCACCTCACTTGCTGAAGGCTTTATTTGGCCTTCGGCTGATTATTTTATTTTTGAGTAAAGTTTAAAAATAATGTTTAATATTGAGTAGTTACTTTTATAAAGTATAAATTCGGTGTTTTAATAATGTCAGATAAAAAATCAAAAACTAAAAAAGAAGAATTTAAAAAAATAATTCGTATAGCTGAAACAGATATCGATGGAAGCAAAAGATTAGAACATGCTTTAACTTCTATAAGAGGTATAAGTTGGAGTTATGCTAAAGCGATTAGAAAATCTTTGGATTTAGAAAATATGAAATTTGCAGAATTATCAGAAGAACAAATAAAGAAACTAAAAGATGTTTTAAATAATCCAGAAAAATTTGGCATTCCTTCATGGCTATGTAATAGACAAAAGGACATCAAAACTGGAAAAGATATGCATATATTAGCTTCTGATTTAGAACTTGTTAAAAAAATGGATGTAAGAAGATTAAAATCTTTAAAAACGTATAAAGGAATTAGACATTCTTATAATTATAAAGTTAGAGGACAGAGAACTCGCTCTAGAGGTGCAAATGTTAGAGGGAGAAGAGGTTCTACTGTGGGTGTTGTAAGAAAGAAACTTCAACCACAAAAGAAAAAAGCACAAACTTCCGCACCAAAAAAGAAAAAGTGATATAAATGGTTAAGTCAAAATTGAGAAAAAAATACATGGGACCAGAACATCTTTGGCAGATGAAGAGAATAAAAGAGGAATCACAACTAAGAAAAAAATATGGTTATAAAAACAAAAAAGAAATTTGGAAAGTTCAGTCTACATTAAGAAATTTTAGAGCTCAAGCAAGAAGACTTATTCCACTAAAAGATAAACAAGCGGAGTTAGAAAAACAACAACTTATATCAAAACTTGCTGCATTAGGAATAATTAAAGAGGATTCTCATATTGAAGACATATTGGCATTAGATATTAGAGATCTCCTCGAGAGAAGACTTCAAACAATTTTATTAAAGAAAAAAATGGTAAATTCTATAAAACAAGCAAGACAGTTTATAACTCATGGACATATTAAAATAGGTGAAAATAAAATCACTTCCCCTTCATACTTAGTTAGAATTTCAGAAGAAAGCCAAATAGGTTTTTCTGAAAATTCTTCAATTTTTTCAGAAATGCATCCTGAAAGGGTTGCCGCAAGAGAAAAGAAAGAAGCTAAAGAAACAATGGATCCAGATATGACTAAAATAAAAGCTGGAGAAAAACTTAAAGAAGACAAAAAAGAAACCAAAATCCCAAAGAAAAAAGAAGAATCAAAAGAAGAAAAACCTATTGAAAAGCAAAAAGAAGTTGAAAAGGTAAAAAAAGAAGAAGTCCCTAAAGATAATAAAAAACAAGAAAATAATAAAATAAAAAAAGAGGAAAAAAGTGATTAAATATGGTTAAAAAAGATGCTTCAAAGTGGGGAGTTGCAAATATATATGCGAGTTATAATAATACATTTATACACATTACAGATATAACGGGCTCAGAAACTATTACAAAAGTTAGTGGTGGTTCTCAAGTAAAAGCAGATAGATTGGGTGCGTCACCACACGCTGCAATGGATGCAGCAAAAGTAGCAGCAGAAGAAGCTCTCAATAAAGGAATTACAGGTGTTCACATAAAAGTAAGAGCACCAGGGGGGATAAAACAAAAAAATCCGGGACCTGGAGCACAACCTGCTATAAGAGCTTTAGCCAGAGCAGGACTTAAAATAGGTTCAATTGAAGATGTTACTCCAATTCCGCATAATGGTTGCAAAAAAAGAGGCGGAAGAAGAGGGAGAAGGATGTGAGTTATCTATGAAAATTACATTTCTCGAAAAAAATCAAAATGAAATTAAATTCTTAGTTGATGGAGTGGATGATGTTTTTATGAACTCCATAAGAAGAACATCGATGGTTGGTGTTCCTGTTATGGCCATTGAAGATGTTGAATTTACTAAAAATTCTTCTGTTTTATATGATGAAATAGTAGCACATAGACTTGGTTTAATTCCAATTAAAACTGATTTAAAAGCATATAATCTCCCGGAAGAATGCAAATGTAAAGGAAAAGGATGTTCGGTTTGTCAAGTAAAGTTTACCCTTAAAGCAAAAGGACCCACAACAGTTTATTCAGGAGATTTAAAATCAAAAGATAAAGAAATTGTTCCTGTTTATGATAAAATTCCAATAGCAAAATTAAGAGAGGGACAGGAGATAGAATTGGTAGCAACTGCTGTTTTAGGATTCGGTTCAGAACATACTAAATGGGCTACAGGTACAATGAGTTATTATAATTATCCAAAATACAACAAAGTAAAAGAACCTCAAAACGAAAAAGAAATTTTAAAATACTTAGAAAAGATAAAAGAATTGGAAGCCAAAGAAAATATAGATACAGAATATGTTGAAGATAAGTTTGTTGTAGATTTTGAGACGTGGGGACAATTAAATCACAGAGAAATCATTTTAACCGCCATATCCAGAATTTCTGATAGATTAAAAGAATTTAATAAAAAAATTAAATAACTGAAATGATAAATTTTTTGTTTTTTTAAAATTTTTATAAATTAGAATGATATTATGAAGATTATTGTTGATAAATCTGGGAAAAAATTATATATTGAAAAGGAAAAAGATTTACATACTCATTTAGGTTTTATAGAAAAACAAAAACTGGAACATGGAAAAATTGTCGAGACAAATACAGGAGAAAAGTTTATAGTTCTTGACGTAAATTTTGTAGATAAATTTGAAAAAATAGAAAGAGGTCCGCAAATAATAACATTAAAGGATGCGGGAGTTATCTCTGCTTTAACTGGTATTTCTTCAGGTTCGAAGGTTGTAGAGGCAGGTTCTGGTAGTGGTGCATTAACTTGTTATTTAGCAAATTTAGTTAAACCAAATGGAAAGATTTATTCTTATGAAAAAAGAGAAGATTTTTTGGAAATTGCTAAAAGAAATATAAAAAATTTTAATCTTTCAGAATGGGTAAATTTTAAAAATCAGAGTACACATGATTCAATTGAAGAAAAAAATATAGATGTTGTTATTTTGGATATGCCAGATCCATGGAATTCTTTAGATACTGCTGAAAAAGCATTGAAAACCGGAGGATATTTGGTTTGTTACATTCCAAATAAATCCCAGGTTGAAGAATTAATTGAAAAAACAAAAAATCATAATTTTATTTTCATTAAAGCTATTGATGTAATAGTTAATGAATCTACTGATGAAAAATTAAGGTTCAGGCCTAAAATAAAACATACTGCATATATAGCACTTTTTAGAAAGCTGAAATTTTAAAATTTCTTTCCACAACTTAAACATTCATAAGAATTAGACATCTCTTTTTTATCCAAAATTATTTCAGAAAGAGAAAATGGGTGGAATTTTTTTTCAGGTTTTATATTATTACTTTGACAATATAGACATCTCATAATTTTTATTAACATGCCCATAATTTAAAAACATTTTTAATATCTATTGAGCTTATTTTTCTATAACTATTTAGTGCGGGGGGATAAATTTTTTATTACTGGAATTACTGGTATTAGTGGACAACACCCTGCAAAGTATTAATACTACTGTCTCTATTAATATATTAAATGGGTGAAGATAATCTTCACCTGCCTCCCACTTTGAGGAGAATGAGGTGATATCATGAAAGGAAAATTTTATGAAATGGATGAATGGTTGAAAATAGTTGATAACTCAAACAAAAATGATTTTTCTGAAGGTGCTAAATGGTGGCTTAGCAGAATCAGAACAAGGACTATTTCTTGAGATTATAAATTTTTTAACCAAACCCCCATCTTTTTCTTTTTTATTTTTTGATTTATAGAACATATTTATGTTTAGAAATTTCTTTTTCATCTACGAGTTTATCTATAATATCAAATGATTTTAATAATGCTTAAAATACATCTTTTTTCGAATCCATTTTATTTAAATATGACAAATTTTTAAATTTCTGTATGGAATTAAAAAAAGATTTTTTCAAACATGATGCATTAAAAGTTGCAAAAAAATTGTTAGGTAAAAGATTAGTTTTTGGAAAGTGTTCTGGGATTATAGTTGAAACAGAAGCATACAAAGAAGATGCTGCAAGTCACGCAAAGAAAAAAACACCCCGTTCAAAACCTCTGATTGAAAATTATGGAACAATTTACATATATTTAAATTATGGAATGTATCACATGCTTAATTTTACCTGCGATGAAAAAAATCCAGGTGGTGTTCTAATTAGAGCAATAGAACCTATTTCGGGCATAAAATTAATGAAAAAAAGAAGAAATTCAAATAATATTTTAAATTTATGCAGTGGACCTGGAAAATTGTGTCGGGCATTTGAAATAACTAAAAAACAGCACAACAAAAATGTAGGAGATGAAATCAAAATTTTTGATGAAAATATAAAAGTAAATATT
>SLLY01000008.1 GCA_007133845.1 Candidatus Woesearchaeota archaeon | reverse complement strand
TCAATTTATAAAATATTATTACAAAAATTAATACAGAAAATGTTTGTGGTATCAAAATCCAGCTATATTGATTTGTATATTTTTTATCTAGTATTATAAGATTTAATATCCAAAATATAAAAATAAGAATATATAATACACTTATTTTAGAAAACATTTTCTTCTTTCTTTTTAAGAATAATAAAACTAACAAAACAGAGACTAATAAAATTTGAATAATGAAAAGTATGTTATGTGTTCTAGTAACGAAGCAAAACAAAGAAATTAAAAAAGCGAAAGCATTAGAAATCATCAAAAAGTTAGTTTCTTCCATATTTTTCCAATACAAACTATAGAAAATGAATAGAATTGCCATTGTACTAAAATACGCCATTATAGTCAAAGAAACTGGATACATCATTCTAAAAGAAAAACCATTATTTAAAAATCTAAAAGATAATACTCCTAAAAAAACTAAAAATCTGGAAACATATGCTAATCCAAAATAAATAAATGAAGTTCTAAAATATTTAACACCTTTGTGTTCTGTTAATTTATGTATTTTATCTGTTTTAATATATATTGTAAAACAAAATATAAAGATAATTGCGGCATACAAAAGCTCTACTAAAATAAATGGTTGTTTAATACCAATCATAAAATAAACTAAAAATTATTTATTTAAAAGTCTATGGACAAAAAGTCCATTCAACTTTTAAAAGAAAAATTATAGATTAATTGTAGGAGGTGAAAAAAATGGACAAAAAGATTTTGGGAATATTGATTGTTTCTATTGTAGCAATGACTTCTTTAAGTATGGCTTCTGCTTTTTCTTTTGGTGAGAAAAATTTGGGAAGTGAAATGAATCCAGAAATCAGAGAAGAAACATTAGAATTGAGATTAGAACTACAAAATTCAATTGAAGGCAGAGATTACGAATCTTGGTTGGAAGCCATATCTACAATATTAAGCGAAGAAGAATTCGACAATTTAGTAGAAATATACGAAGGACGAGAAGGAAGTTTAAATAGATTTGGGGAATCTAGAGGACCTTGGAGAAATAGAGAAAGAGAATACAGACAAGAAAATAAATTGGAAATGAGACCTGATTGTGGACGTTGGGTAGAAAGATTAGAATAATAAAACTGTTTCTTTATTTTTTATTTTTTATTATTAGAGTAAAAATTTTAAGTTTCACAGAGTAAACCGAAATGCATATAAATACTTAGTGTTATTATTACAATAAGTAAATGTGCCTGAGGGGTGATAAAATGAACCAACCAAAATCTGGAATAATACCTGAAGATAGACTAGGAATAGCAACAGATTTATATCAAATTACGATGGCTAATGGATATTTTGAAATGGGAAAAAAGGACGAGATTGCAACTTTTGACTTATTTGTACGCAAACTTCCTAAAAATCGTTCATATCTAGTTGTTGCAGGACTTGAACAATGTCTCAGTTATCTTACTAATGTAAATTTCACAGATGAAGATATAGAATTTCTTGAAAAAAAAACTTCTTTTAAAAATGTGGATAAAAAATTTTGGGATTATTTAAAAAATTTTAAATTTACTGGAGATGTTTGGGCAATGCGAGAAGGAAGTATAGCATTTGGAAATGAGCCTTTAATAACAATTACAGCTCCAATAATAGAAGCTCAATTAATTGAAACTTATTTATTAACATGTTACAACCACCAAACAAAAATAGCATCAAAAGCAAGTAGATGTGTTGATGCAGCAAAAGGTAGAAAAATCATAGAATTTGGGATGCGGAGAACAGATATAGGTGCTGCAACAAGGGGTGCGAGAGCGGCATACATAGGTGGTGCATTGGGCACTTCAAATGTTATGGCTGAAGCTTTATTTGATGTTCCATCATATGGAACTCATGCACATTCATGGATAATGAGTTTTAACAGAGAAGAAGATGCATTTGCAGCATATTTTAAAGTATATGGAGAAGAAACTGTTGCACTTATAGACACATATGATACAATTCAAGGTGCAAAACTTGCTGCGAAATTACCCGGAAAAATAAAAGGGATTAGATTGGATTCGGGAGATTTAACAGAACTAAGCAAAAAAACGCGGGATATCTTAAATCAAAATGGAAAAAAAGAAACTACTATATTTGCAAGTTCGGATTTAAATGAATATACAATTGAAGAAATGCTCAAAAATGATGCAGAAATAGATATATTTGGAGTTGGAACAGAATTAATTTTATCAAAAGACGCACCATCAATTGGAGGTGTATATAAACTTACTCAAATAAAAAAAGATGGTAAAAAAATTCCAAAACTAAAACTCAGTAAAGATAAGTCTACGTATCCTGGAGAAAAACAAGTATATCGAATGTATGATAAAAATGGTAAGTTTGATAAAGATTTATTAGCAGTTAGAGGAGAATTTGATGAACAATATGAACCCTTGCTTATTAAAGTTATTTCCAAAGGGAAACTTGTTTATGATATACCAACGATTCATCAAATAAGAGAATATGGATTATCGCAAAAAGAAAAATTACCCACAGAATATAGAAAGACGAATGCAAATCAAAATTATGCTGTAGAAATCTCTTCGGAACTTGAAAAACTTACTGGAGAAATTTCTAAAAAGTATGGAGAAGACAAAAAATGAAAACAATTTTTTTTGATGTGGATACGCAGAAAGATTTTATGAATAAAGATGGAGCTCTTTATGTTCCTGAAGCAGAAAAAATAAAGCCAGCTCTTAAAAAAATAACGGAATATGCAAGAAAAAATGCATATTCAATTATGGGTTCGGTTGATACACATTTTTCAGATGATGCTGAACTAAAAGAAAATGGAGGACCTTTTCCAGAACATTGTATGAAAGGAACTCGTGGTGCAAAAAAAATACGGGAAACTTTTCCAAAAATGCCTTTGTATGTACCATCAAACAATTCTATAAATGTTTCAATCGAATCTCATTTAAATGAAGGTGGAGAAGTTTTCTTTGAGAAACAAAATTATGATGTTTTTACTAATCCTCATTTAGAACAAAATATTAAAGATGTAAAACTTGCGATAGTTTATGGGGTTGCAACAGATTATTGTATTAAATCGGCAGCGATAGGTTTATCTAAAAGGGGAATAACAACATATATCCTAACTGATGCAATAAAAGCAGTTTCACCAAAAACAGAAAAAATAGCTTTTGAAGAAATGGAAGAATCGGGAGTTAAATTCATACAATTTAAAGATTTAGAAAAGATAATTAATGGCGATTAAAATGAATATAAAAATAAATAATAAGAAATGTTCTAATCATAAATATAAAAAAATTTTATTTCAAAAGGTGATTTTCTATGAGTAGAGGATTATTCATTGGGAGATTTCAGCCATTTCATAATGGACATCTTTCAAAAATTGAAAGTTTTCAGGAAGAGGTGGATGAACTTTTAATAGGGATTGGAAGCTCGCAATATGGATATACAAAAGAAAATCCATTCACACTTGAAGAAAGAATTGAAATGATTGAGAATGCAGTAATTGGAAATTGCCGCATAATCCCAATACCAGACATAAATAATTTTTCAGAATGGGTATCTCATGTTGAAAAGCTTTGTAAAAGATTTGATGTAGTTTATGCTGGAAATGAAACTATAACAAAAAAATTGTTTGAATCTAAAGGACATAAAGTAGTAAATTGGGAAAGGGATAAAAATGGAATTTCAGGAACATCAGTAAGAAAGGCTATAGCAAAAGAAGAAAATTGGAAAAATATGGTCCCAAAAAGTACTTCAAACTTAATAGATAGAATAGACGGAGTTAAACGAATAAAAAACATTTTTGAAAATTGTAAATATAAAAATCCTATTTTGGCTGTTGATGGAATAATAAAATATAATGAAAATTATGTTTTAATAAAAAGAAATGTTGCTCCATTTAAAGAAATGTTTGCTTGTCCGGGCGGATATGTTGAATGGGGTGAAACATTAAAAAGTGCTACAATAAGAGGAGTAAAAGAAGAAACAGGATTAGATTTTTGTATAGAGGGTTATTTGAATTATTATGATAAAATAGGTAAAAATCCTATAGAACATTATATAATCCATGTATTTTATGGTACAGGAGACGGAGAATTAAAAGTTGGAGATAACACAAAAGAAGTAATTATGACTAAAACAATACCTAAAACATTAGCTTTTAATCATAATAATTTTTTTAAAGATTATGAGAAGAGGATAAAAAATGCAAATAGATAAAGTTTTAATTTCAACAAAAAAAACAGCACTTGAACATTTCAAAGAACGTGTAGATTTTCTAGAAAAACAATTACCAGTAATCGATATGGAAAATTTACAAAAAGAATACGAAGAACATTACAATTCATTAAATTGCATAGAAGAAACTCTTTTTCAATACGGAATAGAATTTGACGTTACATGTAATCCTTATGCAGAATATAAAAAATTTCAAGATAATGATTTGATAATTTGTGTTGGGGGTGATGGTACTGTATTGAATTCGGTTAATCATATTCAAGAAAAAATACCAATTCTTGCAATAAAATCTAGCACAAAAAGCACCGGAGCGTTATGTGATGTGTGTGATGAAAAATTTGAATTTACTTTGGAAAAGATATTAAATGATGATTTTGAACTAAAAGAATGGACACGGGCGGAAGGAATATTCAAATCAAAATCGAGTTATGCATTAAACGAAATATTTGTGGGTGCAAAACATAGTCCTAGTATGACAAAATATGAAATTGAAATTGGTGATGAAGTAGAAATTCAAATGTCTAGTGGTATAGTAATTGCTACGGGTGCTGGTTCTACAGGATGGTATAACAATATATATGGTTCTGATGGAAAATTTCCGAGAACTGCAAAAGAATTGAGATATATTGTAAGAGAACATAAAATTGAAAACAATTATAAAATGATTAAGGGACATATAAATTCCGGAGAAACTATTCGAATTAAATCGCATATAAATGTAGATGGTTGTATAAGTTTTGATGGTAGTTGTAAAGAAAGGATGCTTGATTTTAACAGAGGAGATGTACTAGAAGTAAAAGTTGCTAAAAAGCCGGTTTATGTGATAAGATTAAAAAATTAATAATGAAAAATATTTAACAAAATTTAAATTTTTTTAATATTCCAAAACTTTATAAAAAATTGTCATTTATACACTAACTATGGTTGAAAGTGAAGAAGAATTTCTAAAAAAATATAATGTTGAGGAATTTAAAAGACCTTCTGTTACTGTCGATATTGTAGTTTTTACTTTAATAAAAGGAAAAATTAAAGTTCTCTTGATAAAAAGAGGTATGCATCCATTCTTAGATTGTTGGGCTTTACCGGGTGGTTTTGTAAAAATGGATAAATCTTTGATTAATTCTGCTTCAAAAGAACTTATGGAAAAAACAGGTATTTCAAAAAAAGATGCTTACCTTGAACAATTGTACACGTTTGGAAATCCAAAAAGAGATCCTAGAACAAGAGTTATCAGTGTTGCATATTATGCACTTGTAGATTCTTCTAAAATAAAATTAAAAAAGGAACATAAGAAAAATATAAAAGATATTCGGTGGGTATCTGTTTATAAACTTCCAGAAAAAATGGCATTTGATCATCGAGAAATAATAATGTATGCATTAAAAAGATTGAGATATAAACTCGAATATACTGCTGTTGGATTTGAATTATTACCTGAACTTTTCACACTTACTGAACTTCAAAAGCTCTACAGTGAAATACTAAATGAAAAATTGGACAAAAGAAATTTTAGAAAAAAGATACTTTCTCTTGGAATATTAAAACCAACTAAAGAATATAGAAAAGGTATGCATCGTCCGGCTCGCCTTTACAAATTTATAGAATCTAAACCCTCATCCACGTTCAAAAAGATAAAATTTGAAAAAAAGTAATATCATCAAAAAAGTTAAGATTATCGAAGTAGATATATTTTTATATATATCACTTAATTTCATAGAATACGCTATTTTAGATAACAATCTATTTAACCATGACTTGATAAATAAACTGCTTTTTTGATTATTAAATTTTATG
>SLLY01000046.1 GCA_007133845.1 Candidatus Woesearchaeota archaeon | reverse complement strand
TTTTTCAATTATTTCTTCTATATCACACATATCCATATATATTATGAATAACTTGCTTTTTATAAAAATAGACATGAAAAAATTATTTTTTGGAACTGCTGGAATTCCAATATCCACAAATCCCCGAACAACTGAGAATGGGATAATTAAGGTAAATGAATTAAATTTAGAAGCTATGGAATTAGAGTTTGTAAGGGGTGTTTATTTATCTAAGGAAAAAACAAATGAAATAAAAAAAATAGCAAAAAAAGAGGATGTAATATTAACTTGTCACGCTCCTTATTACATAAATTTAAATTCGAAAGAAAGACAAAAAGTTGGAGCTAGTAGAGGAAGAATACTAAATTCTGCAAAAATAGCTAATTTATGTGGTGCTTGGAGCTTATGTTTTCACGCTGGTTTCTATATGAAAGAGGATCCAGAAAAAGTCTATAAAAAAACAAAAGAAGAAATTAAAAAAATTGTAGAAAATTTAAAATCAGAAAAAAATAAAATATGGATAAGACCTGAGACTACAGGTAAAAAAACTCAATTTGGAACTTTGCAAGAAATTTTAAAGTTGAGCCAAGAAATAGAAAATGTTATGCCTTGTGTAGATTTCTCACATATACATGCAAGAAATGAAAATAAAAATAGTTATACTGAATTTTGTGGTATTCTAGAGTTGATAGAAAAAAATCTTGGGAAGCAAGGGTTGAGGAATATGCACATGCATGTTTCAGGTATAGATTACACAGATAAAGGGGAGAAAAAACATTTAGTTCTAGAAGAATCCGATTTCAAATATAAAGAATTGCTTAAGGCTTTAAAAGATTTCAAAGTAAAAGGAGTTTTAATTTCTGAAAGTCCTAACATAGAAAAAGACGCAATTTTAATGAAAGATTATTTTTCGGGACTCAAATAATTATGCGCGCTATAGGCTGCAACAGTGCCATGAGCAGCCGCAGTAATTGCTTGTTTGAGTGGAAATGATGTTACATCTCCTGCTGCAAAAACACCAGAAACGTTAGTTCTGCACAATTCATCTATTTTGATAAATCCTTTTTCTGTTAATTCAACACCTAATCCTCTTGCCAAATCATTTCCAGGAGTTCCTCCTATTTCAACGAAAACCCCTTGAACTTCTAATTTTCTACTATCTTTATGCTCATTATCAAGAATAATATGTTCAACAAATTTATCTCCTTTAATTTCAGTTATATTTGTATTATTTATAATTTCTATTTTTCCTTCTTTAACTTTTTGCATTACTCTTTCATATCTTATTGGCTCTGGACGTATTTGATTTTTTCTGTAAATTATATATACTTTTTTAGCATATTTAGTTAAAAGAATTGCTTCTTTTGCTGCGGAGTCTCCTCCTCCGACAACAGCAATCTCTTTATCTTTAAATAAAACTCCATCACAAAGAGCACAAAAACTGACACCTTTATTTTGAAAATCTTCTTCTCCAGGAATATTAAGTTTGCGTTTTTTTACACCAGTTGCGAGTATCAATGATTTTGAAAAATATTCTTCTTTTCCAGATATAACCTTAAAGCTATTTTCATCTTTTTCTATACCTTGAACTTTTTCTTCTTTTATTTCTGTTCCAAATTTTACAGCTTGTTCTTCCATTTTTTCAACAAGTTCTTTTCCAGAAATAAATCCTCCTCCGGGATAATTTTCAATTAAATTTGTCCATTTAATTACGCCACCTTTATCTTCTGTTAAAACTAATGTTTTCATTTTAAATCTAACAGCATAAAGCGCAGCCGAATAACCTGCAGGTCCTCCTCCGACAACAATTAAATCATACATATTAATAGACAATAACATAACGTTTTTTAATGTTGTGGTTTTTTTATTGTAAAGGGTGTATATTCATGGCAGATAATTCATTTGAAGATGTAAAAAAACAAATAGATTCAGTTTCTGATATTATGAACTTGGATGAAAAAACAGTAGAATTTTTAAAAAAACCTATGAGAATTCTAGAATTTGAAATTCCAATAGAGATGGATAATGGCGAAATTAAAAATTTTAAAGGATTTAGAGTTCAACATAATTGGGCGAGAGGTCCAACTAAAGGTGGAATAAGATTTCATCCTGAAGAAACATTAGATACTATAAAAGCGCTTGCTGCATGGATGACATGGAAATGTGCGATTGTAGATATGCCTTATGGTGGTGCAAAAGGAGGAATTATTTGTAATCCTAGAGAACTAAGTAAAAATGAATTGGAAAAACTTAGTAGAGGATATATAAAACAGATTGTAGAATATATAGGTCCACAAAAAGATATACCTGCTCCGGATGTTTATACCAACTCTCAAATTATGGCTTGGATGATGGACGAATATGAAAAAATTGTTGGACATAGTTCGCCTGGTGTTGTAACTGGAAAACCTATAGAAATTGGAGGTTCTAAAGGTAGAGATAAATCTACCGGAAAAGGCGTCGCAATAATGGTAAAGGAGGCAACTAAATATCTAGGCATAGAATTAAAAAATTCTAAAATAGCTATACAAGGTTTTGGAAAAGTGGGTGGTGCAGCAGCAGAATTTTTAGAGGAGATGGGTGCTAAAATAATAGCATTAAGTGACTCTAAAGGTGGAATATATAATCCAAATGGAATAAATTTTTCTGATGTGGTTAAATGGAAAAACGAGAATGGATCTTTAAAGGGAATGAAAGATTGTAAAGATATAACAAATGAAGAAATATTAGAAATTGAATGTGATATTTTAATTCCAGCTGCGTTAGAAAATCAAATAACTGAAAAAAATGCAGGTAATATAAAAGCAGAATTGATTGCGGAGGCATCAAATGGACCTGTTACACCTAAAGCCGATGAAATATTAAATGAAAAAAATATTTTTTCAATACCTGATTTTTTATGTAATTCGGGTGGTGTAACAGTAAGTTATTTTGAATGGTGTCAGAATATATCTGGATATTATTGGACTGAAAAAGAAGTTTATGAAAAATTAGAAAAAATAATTAGTAAAGCATTTAGAAAGGTTTTTGAACTTCATAAAAAAGAAAATATATCTATGAGAAAGGCTGCGTATATTATTGCTCTAAAAAAAGTTGTAGAAGCTATGAGATTACGGGGTTGGAATTAATTCATTTTTTAATTTTTCTCATTAACATAGGCATTAAATTTTTACTATGCATTTTTCCGAGTGAACCTTTTGACGATTCTTTTTCAGATATCCTAGCAATTTGATCTGGAGTTTCTCCCCCAAATATAACAATAGGAACTGGATTTTCAGTATGTACTTTATGTTCTGTTGAAGTTGTATGGTCTGATGTAACAACTATCATGGTATTCTCTAAGTCTATATCGTTTAAAAGGGGTTCGAAGAAATGTTTATCTATTTCTTCCAAACAATTTATTTTTCCATTTATATCTCCCAAATGCCCAAAAGGATCCGGTCCTTTTATATGAACATAAAATGCGTCATAATAAGGTATATTTTTTAAAAGTGTTAAAACTCTCAAATTCATATCTTTTTCCATATTTTCAGAGGGTGGTGGAATTGGAATAATATCCATCCCTGCCAATTTAGCAATTCCTCTTTCTACAGGCATATCAACAAAACACGCCCATTTAACACCATATTGTTTTTTCAAATTGAATAGAGGAGGTATTCTATTTCCAGCACTTCTTGTCATAATCATATTAGCAGGATGTTTTCCTTTGGAAATTCTGTCTTTATTTAGAGGGTGTGTTTTTAAAACATAACTACTTTTTTCAATAAATTCGTTCACAAGATTTGCCGAAAATTTCGCAGATTTTTTATTTTCAAGAGGCATGCATTCTTTAACTTCCATTAAAGGTTCTCTAACTGCTTCACTTAATGGTACATATTTTACGTTACCGTCTCTATCCCAAAAAATATCTAATAATCTTAAATCGTACCCAGGGTGTGTATTACTTATCTTACCTGAAAGTTTTTTTGATGAGCGAATTACTAAAGCCCCCCTATATCCTTCTATTGCCTTAAATTCAAATTCGGCGCCCGTTAAATAAACAGAACGTTGTATTGCATTTGCAAGTCTTTTAGAATTTTTAGTAGATATCCTCCCCGCACGCATGTTGATAATCTTGTTGTCCTCTACTGTTGCAAAATTACATCTTAATGCCAAATCTCCATCTTTTAATTCAATTCCACTGCCAACAGCTTCTATTGGGCCTCTTCCTGTATATACATCAAAAACATTATATCCTAAAAGAGAAATAACTGCCTCATCACTTTCTGGAGGAATTGGTAAAATTTCAAGAAGTCCGTTTCTTCCATTTCTTGCTAAAAAATCAATATTTGGTGTTTTAGCTACTTCATAAGGTGTCTTCCCATTTATTTTATCATTGGGAGTATCTGCCGCACCATCTAAAACAATAAATAACAACTTTTTCATAATATTAGTAAAGTTTTAAACAAATTAAATGTTTTGGTTTTTTATGAAAATTACAATTTCAGTAATTTTAATTTGTATTTTTGTATTCATATTGCAATATGTGGGTATTGTAGGAAATAATCTAGCTTTTATGCCCGCGGAAGTTATTTCCAAACCATACACATTAGTCACTTCAATATTTATGCATGGTAGCTTAAGACATTTAATTCTTAATATGGTAGGATTGTTTATATTTGGTTCTATAGTGGAAAATGAAGTCGGTATCAAAAATTGGATGTTGATTTATATTTTTTCGGGGTTTGTGGGAAGTCTTGGTTATTTTTTTCTAGCAGATTCTGTTTTTATACCTGCTTTAGGTGCAAGCGGTGCAATATTTGGATTGATGGGGGCAGCAGCTATACTAAAACCTATGCAACTTATATACACACCATATGGTCCATTTCCAATGATTATCGCAGCAATTGTGTGGGGAATTACTGAAATAATTTCTTCTTTTGGTGTTGGAACTGTTGCACATTCCGCTCATTTTTTTGGATTGATTGGTGGAGCTTCTTTTGTATTTTTATATAAAAAAGATATAGATATCAAATTAAATGCTTCTATCATAGCAATTCCAATAATTTTCATTTTATTCATGGGGATGAGAACACCTAATGAGATACATGGATTTATGCCCGAAATAATTGATTGTGATATGGTATCTAAAGTGGAAGAAATAAATTTTAAATATTATGAATATCACTGCGATGAATCTATTTTAATAACAAGAACGACTCCGTATGTAGCAAATATAGAACCCTCATATTATAATGAATATTTTCCCAGAATTGTTTCTAATATATATTTTGAATGGGGTGTATGGGATGAAATAAATTGTAGTATAAAAAACAATCATATAGACATAGATAACGAAATAGGCTTAATTTCAAATTGGGGAAATATATGCAACCACGAATATCTAAATTTTGCAATTAAATGTAATAATGTAAGATATGAAATAATTCAAATATATAAAGACGAACCACCAGTTAATCAGATAGATTGTAACATTCTACAAAAAGATATTTAACTTTAAAAAGTTGTTTTCTAGTATGAATTTCAAAAAAATATGTGGGGATATAGATAAAAATAAAAGTCTAAACATACACAATTATTATCAAAAAATATTGGCTCTTTTATTTATTGAAAATTGTGATCCGTTCAATAGAAAATTGGTGAGAATTGAGGCTGAAAAAGAAGTTGGAGAAGGTGTGGTTGATTTATTTTTAGAATGGGATTACAAAAAACACAGATTTTCCGAAATAATAGAAATTCAATTAAAACCTAGAAAAAAAATATTAGAGAATAAAATAGAACTGTATAAAGACAGGACAAATTTATTTTCAATATGCGTGCCATCCAATCAACTAACTGCGACACGTTCTGTTTTTCGTAAAATGAGAAAAAATCTTTCAAAAATAAATATTGTATATCTTATAGATTCAGCTGCTATATCAAAAAATAGAAGGAAGATAATAAAAGATAAAAACATGGTAGTGGGTTTACATTCACCGTATTATTTAACTAAAAAGAAAGATTTGGAGTTAATAAAAAATGATGTGAATTCAAAAAGAAATTTCCTTTTCGAAGCTTTTTTACCTCATTATCTTAAAAGATGAGCTTAAGATAAGGGCCTGTAGTTTAGCTTGGATAGAATACGAGCTTGCGGAGCTTGAGACCTGGGTTCAAATCCCAGCAGGCCCACCATCATTAAATTTTTCTAAATCTGAATTTAATAGTAAGATTTA
>SLLY01000063.1 GCA_007133845.1 Candidatus Woesearchaeota archaeon | reverse complement strand
ATAAAAGAACTAAAAAAGAGAAGCAATAAAAGAAAAACATTATTGGTTATCAAAAAAATTAAAAAAGAATATCCTAAAGAAGATGTGTTTTTAGCTAAACTTAAAAGAATCCTGAAAAAAATAAACAAACATCTTTTAATGAAAGGAATTGCCGTTTTCGATTATGGCTATTTTATTGATAAAAGTAAAATAGATGTGTTTTTCGAATTGGAAACAAAAAAACTTTCAAAATACAAAAAACACGAAGGACCTCCCGTATGGATTAGCAGTTCCAATTTCGATAAATTTGTGGATAAACATAAAAATATTTATGTATCTGGAGAAAATTTGGCATGCGACGTAAAAAGAGAATTCGAGGATGTTAAGAAATTCGTTTCCAAATGCCTTGATAAAGAAATTTCAGTCATCATTTGAAAATCTGACTTTTGTTATTAAATATATTATAACACCTACTAGTGTGCAGGCTACCCCCGTTTCTCTTCTTTGAAGCATGAAAAGTATAAAACCTGCAATTAGAAATATCATTGCAATTAAACTTGCCCACACATTAGGTTTTTTTGTCATTACATCACCTTTGTTAAGTCAATTAAATAAATTTCTTCTCTTTTAATTGCTTTTGCAAGAGGACCAGAAAGTCCTTTATATCCCGTGGTAAGTTGATTGAAAGATGGAACAATTATGACTTTTTCACAACTTATTTTTTTATATTTGTCTAATTTTTTGCTATTTATTTTTCCAATTGTCCAGCAAGCGTAATTATGTTTTATACCAGAACCATCTTTTATTTTATATGTTGGGTGTGTATGCCCCATAAAAATTATTTTTGACTGCATTGCTTTCTCAGATGGGTATCTGTGTCCATGGATGAAAGTAAAATTTTTGTGAATGTACTCTGGAAGAATTTTTACTTTTTCTTCATGAACCATTTTTTCTATATTCCCATCATGATTTCCTTTAATTACGATTATTTCATCAAAAAATTTTGATATTTCTCTAAAAAATTTTGGAAGTTCATACCTTTCATCTTTAGTGGATATAGGAACATTATGTTTTATATCCCCCAGAATTATTAATTTGCTGGAACTGGTTGTTTTTTGGAGATTTTTTATTCTTTTTACAAAATCCTTTCTCAAAGTAGGTATGTTATATCCTTTATCTTCCAATGTTTTTTCATAACCCATATGCAAATCTGCAATGACTAAAAAATTCTCTACTATAAGTGCCCGTTCGTTTTCAATAAATTTTATTTTCATGATACAATATTTATTTTACATTATAGATATGTATAACTTTCGATTAAGTAATATTTAGTATAAATTAAACATCCAAATATTTTTATAGAGCCGTTTAATTCATATTACATGGAACAGCAATGTTTATTTTGTGCTATAGTTGGAGATAAAATCCCCAGTTACAAAGTTTATGAAGACAATCAATTTGTAGCGATTTTAGATATAAACCCTTCAAATCCGGGACATTTAATGCTAATTCCAAAACAACACGTGGTTTCTATTATGGAACTTTCCGATACAGATATGGCTAAGTTTTTTCTTGTTGCCAGAGGACTTTCATTAGCTCTTCTTGAATACGGAGCAAAAGGAATCAATTTTTTATATGGGATGGGAGAGGCAGCAGGACAAAGAACTCCACACGCATTTATGCATATAATTCCAAGATATGAAAATGATAAAGTCAGTTTGGTTTGGGAACCTAAAAAGTTTTCAGAAGATGATTTTAAAAATCAACAACAAAAAATACTTCAAATAATTAATAATCAAAAACAGCAAATTCAACAATACCAACAGCAACAACCTCAGCAATACCAACAACATCAACCGCACCAATCTCAACAACAACAGCAACAAACACATCAACAAAACCAACAAGTAGAACAATATCCCCAACAATTTCATCAACCTAAACAAGCACAACCTCAGCAACAACAATCAATTCACGCGCCACAACATCCTGTAAATAGGCCACAGCAAACTCATCCACGACAACCGCATCAGCAACATCCACGACAATCGCATCAGCAACATCCACAACAATCGCAACAACCCCAGCAACAATCGCAACAACCCCAGCAACAATCATCAGAAAAGAAAAAGAAACTCGAAGAAATGTATAGAAAAACCGGTGGATATTGGTAATTAAATTAATGGCATTAATGCAAATAATATATTTCCGAAAAAAACAGTAACGACAAGTGTTATGAAAAACACAGGCACAAAAGGTATGCCTGTTTTTATCTTAACTTTTTTGATTTTATCTTTATTTTTCTTAAGCTTTTTCAAATCATCTAGAGTCAATCCAATATTTCTTCTTTTCAAAAATACTTTATCTTCTATTTTTATATCATCTACTAACCAATCTCCTTCTGTGAGTTTTTCAACCGGAACGTCCATTTGCATAGCAGATTCTTCAATTTTTTTGAAATAAATCAGGGACAATATTGAAACTAATATGAATATTCCAAAAAATGAAAGGAATAATGGAGTATAATAAACAAGTAATATACTCATAACTAAAAAAATTGGCAACAATACGAGTTCAAACCATCTAAATTTCACCTTTTTTCTATTTGCAATTACCATAATAGCAATACCAAATGCTCCATATATCGCTCCAACTAATAAAGAATTAATTAAAAAATTGAAAAAGAAAGGGATTATTTCTCCTGGAAAAGAACTCAATAAAATTCCAACACCAGCCATTATTTTAACATCGCCTCCACCCCATTGTCCACTTTTATAAAGCATATAGGAAAAGCCCCCAAGTACTAGAAAAGAGGTGGGAATCCAAAACAGAACTGCCGGGTTTTTTTCAAATAAAAACCACATCACACGTATGAATATTCCTGAACCTATAAGCGTATAACTCACATAATCAGGAACTTCTCTTGTTTTTAAATCTTCAATACTTGCTATAATAAGAAGAATAGCACCAGTGATTATTGCAATTAATGCAAATATATCAATCATAAAAAAACATAAAAATAAACCATTTATAACATTTGTTATGACTTTATATTTAATAGGGCTTGGTTTGTATGATGAGAAAGACATTTCAGTAAAAGGATTAGAAATAGCCAAAAAATGTGATGTTCTTTACATGGAAGAATACACTTCCAAACTGGGTGTCGAAAAGACAAAAATAGAAGAATTAATTGGGAAAGAAATAAAACTTCTTTCCAGAGAAGATGTTGAACAATCAGACATTATTTTAAAAAATGCAAAAGAAAAAGAAATAGGATTTTTGGTAGGTGGAGATCCTCTAACTGCAACAACACACAGTGAATTCTTAATGGAAGCAAAAAAGAAAGGTATTGAAACAAAAGTTGTCCATTCATCATCAATTTATACTTCTGTTTGCGAATCCGGACTTTTTATATACAAATTCGGAAAAAGCTGTTCAATCCCATTTCCAACCAAAAGTTATAATCCAAAATCTTTTTTTGAAACAATTCAAACAAATCAGAAAAACAATTTACATACACTGGTTTTTTTAGATTTAAAACCGGAAGAAAACAGATTCATGACAATTAACGAAGCAATAAAAATATTAATTGAAGCGGGCATGGACGAAAATCAATTGATTGTGGGATTGGCGAGAATAGGTTCTGATAATCAAACAATAAAATCCGGAAAAGCAAAAGAACTGATTGATTTTGATTTTGGAAAACCCCAGCACATTCTTATAGTTCCAGGAGAACTTCATTTCATGGAAGAAGAAGCTTTAAGACAGGTGTCTTAAATAATAAATAATAAACTTTTTAAAGACAAATGTCTTAATAAATACTATGAAAATTACAAAACATGAAGAAATTTTAAAAGAAGTTGAACAAACAATTAATTCTGCTATAAAAGATAAACAAGGTTTGCTTATGCATCAAAGAAGATTGATGTCTATGATTTCATTAGGAGCTTCTAATTTAATTGAATTATATTTACACAATTTAAATGTAATAGATCCTGGGATAAGTATAAAACATAATTGGTTTTCAAAATCTAAAGAGAAAATAAAACTTAAACTCGATTCAATAACTTCTAAAAATTTAAATGAAATAAAAAATATGCATGAAATAATAGGATTAATTAATCAGATAGAACAAGATAGAAATGAGATAATATACGGGGCTCCTGTTACTGATAAAGTGCTACGTAGAAAAATAGATGCTTATTTAGAACTTAAAAAGTTGTGTGATTATGAAACTGATTGATTACACTTCATATTTTGTTTCATTCGTTCTGGAAAATTTGAAGGAAGCTGAAATTAAAAAAATAAAAAATATAATTTTATTCGGAAGTGTTGCCAGCGGAACAGCTACAGATGAATCTGATATAGACTTATTTTTTGATGTAGATTTAAATAAAAAGCAAATCAAAAGTTTCAATAAAAAAATAAAAAGAATTTATGATGATTTTATGTCTTCAAATATAGGTATAAAATTCAGATTGAATAAAGTATCCAATGAAATAAATCCTCTTGCAGGCAGATTAAATGAATGGAGCGAATTAAAAGATAGCATATCAAAGAATGGAATTGTTCTTTATGGAAAATATATAAGTAAAATAAAAGGAGAACCTTATCTATTAATTTGGTGGGATAGTTTGAAAATAAAAAATAGAGGGGCTTTTTTAAATAAATTATATGGATTCAAAGTAAATAATAAAGAATACAAAGGTTTACTGGAAAAAGTAAATGGAAAAAAAATAGGCAAAAGTAGTATATTGATTCCTTTAAAAGAAAAGGACAGAATTAAGAATATATTTGAAAAATATAAAGTGGATTATAAATCAAAAATAGTTTCTTTGTCTGAATAAAATTATAGAACTTTAAAATCAATAACACATCGATAAATTCTTGGTGCCAGCTGTCCGCAAGTCTTTTTTTCGAGTATTTCAACATTTTTGCCGTATTTTTCTGCAGCATTTTCAATTATTTCAATTCCTTTATCAAAAAGTTCATTTTCTTCTAAAAATGTGTAAAAATGAACTACACAATTTTCTTTTGCTATTTTAAAAGCTACATCCAAAAATTTTTCAGAATTCGTAGGAAGGTTCATTATTATTCTGTCTGCACAATTTTCAAAGTTATTTTCTTCGATAACTTTTCTGCAGTCGCCTTGATAAATATTCATTTTACTCCACACTTTATTTAGCATAGCATTTTCTTTCATATATTCAACAGCATCTGAATTAATGTCAATAGCAACTACTTTTTTTGCTTTTTTTGTACATGGTATTGAAAAAACACCAACACCTGCAAATAAATCAAAAACATTTTCTCCTTCTTTTATTTGCGAAATCACTCTCTTTCTTTCGGTAACTAATCTAGGAGTAAAATACACTTTGTTTAAATCAAGTTTAAATTCATAATTATTTTCTCTATGAATTGTTTTAGTTCGATTCTCTCCTGCGATAACTTTTACAGGACGTATTCTCTCTTCACCAGATGTAGCTCCAACTTTTTTAACAACAACATTTACATTTTTATGAAGTTCCATTAATATTTCAGAGATTATTTTTTCTTTTTCTTCTAGACCCTCAGGTATTTCTAATTGAGCTATATCTCCGACAATATCAAAACTAGTTTTTAACAATTTTATTTCGTCATCTGTTAATTTACCTTTTAATCTATCTTTAATTGTTACCATTATTCTTTAAAATCGAACCTTTGCCAAGTGTTGTTGTTACATTAAATCCTTCTCCAATATCACATCCAACATCGAGTATAGAGTTGGTTATATGGCAATTTTCTCCTATTTTATTATCCTGGAATATAACTGAATTTTTTATTATACAATTTTTTCCAATTTCAGTGCCCTTGTATATTACAACTGGTCCTTTCAATTCAATATTTTCTCCCATATTAACGCCATCTTCAATCCAATTATCTTTTCCATAACTTTTTAGTATTTTTGCGGTTGCTTCCAGATAAGAGGAGGGTCTTCCTACATCCACCCAGAATTTATCGCTTTTGAATCCGTTCAAGCATTCTCCTTTTTTAAGCAAAAGTGGGAAAAGCATACCTGTCGAATCCATAAATTCATCAGGGATGTAATTGATTATTTTGGGTTCCATTATGTAAATTCCTGTTGCAATAAGATTTGATGTTTCTTCTCCTATCGCGGGTTTCTCTACAAAACCAACAATATTATCATCTTTCATTTCAGCAACGCCGTATCTCCACGGTGTTTCTGTGCGAACAAGAGCAATTGTAGCAATTGCTTGATTTTTTTTGTGAAACAAAAACATATCATTTAATTCTATGTCTGTTATGTTGTCTCCGAGAATTAATGCAAATGTGTCGT
>SLLY01000011.1 GCA_007133845.1 Candidatus Woesearchaeota archaeon | reverse complement strand
TAGTTTTGATTTGGATTCTGTGTCATTTTATTTTTTTGATTTGCAAATGGTTTTTGCATAACTCTATTCAAGACACTAATTATATTTCTCTTTATTTTTATAGGCTCTTTTATACCTTTCCAAATAATTTCTTTCTCACTAGTTCCAGCAGTACTAATCTTTACAGTGCCTATTTTAAAAATTCTTTCCAATAAAGTTTGTTTTACTTTAACATCTTGAATTCTATCATACGAAACAGATTTCGAATATTTTTTTAATAATCTATAATAATCTACAACTCTCTGATTTGTAATGTAATATTTATGCGCTCTTCTAATCAATTCCACTATGAGTATGGATATAATTCCTACCATAACTAATGAAATAGATATTAAAATTGAATCGATAATAAAAAATTCGATTTGAACAAATAAATTAATTAATAATCCTACAATCAAAATGAAAATAGAAAAAAGATATCCCGAAAGATAATTTATAGGGTGTGGATGTCTTTTCAAAAATATTTTTTCATTAACATGGAGTTCTTTTTCCATATTATTTAATAATCTTTTACGTTTTAAATAATCTTCCAATATCCACATGATTAATTTTTAAATTGTGCAAGATTTAATAAATTCTTTAAATAAAGGAGAAGGATTTTCAAATCTAGATTTAAATTCTGGATGTCCTTGAGTTCCCACAAAAAATTTATGATTAGGGATTTCGATAAATTCCATAAGTTTTCCGTTTGGAGATTTTCCAGAAAAAATCAAACCAGCATCTTCTAATTTTTCAATATATTTAGGATTAACTTCATACCTATGTCTATGCCGTTCTGAAATTTCTTCATTGCCATAGATTTTTCTAACTTTAGTATCTTTTTTTAATATAGCAGTACATGCACCCAATCGCATTGTAGCTCCCATTTTTTCCTTTTCAACAATCTCTTTTTGTTCGGGCATTATATCTATTACAGGGTATTTTGTATTTTTATCGTTCTCTGTTGTATTTGCACCCTCCATACCACAAATATTTCTAGCATATTCTATTACCGCCATTTGCATACCATAACACAATCCCAAAAAAGGAATATTATTTTCTCTACAATATTTAATTGCTTTTATTTTACCTTCAGTTCCTTCAAAACCAAAACCACCTGGAACAACTATACCATCATAATCTTTCAACATTTCAGTCCCTCTGTTTTCTATTTCTGTAGATTGAATTTGTTTTATTTCTAGATTCAATTTTAAATGAGCACACGCATGTTTTAATGCTTCGTGCACAGAAATATAAACATCTTTATGTTCTTGATCTCCATAGATGACATATTTTCCAATTATACCAATTTTAACTTTTTTGTCAGAGTTTCTTATGTTTTCAACTAAATTTTTCCAATTTTCTAAATCTTCTGTTTTTTTCTCCATGCCGAATTTTTTAAGAATTTTTTCTCCAAAATTTTGTTCTTTGAAAAGCAATGGAACTGCGTATATGGAATCGAGCGTAGGATCTTCAATTACATTACCTCTTTCTATAAAACACAAATTAGAAATTTTATCTTTTCTCGGTTGATCTAAACGTCTATCACATCTAGGTACTATGAAATCTGGCATTATACCAACTTCTCTAAGCTGTGCTGCTGCGTGTTGGGTAGGTTTTGTTTTAAGTTCTCCAACAGTGTCTAAAAAAGGTATGTATGTTACTAAAATATTTATTGAGGGTGTTTCTTTTCCTAATTCTCTTATCGCGTGCAAAAAAATCAAGTTTTGAATATCTCCAGTTGTGCCACCTACTTCAACAATTACAAAATCGTTATCTTCTTCAACAGCCCTTATTCTATCTTTTATTTCATTTACAACATCTGGAATAACTTCTGCATTTCTTCCATTATATCCTAAAGATCTTTCTCGTTGTATTACTGATAAATATATCTGCCCCGTTGTTATATTATTTTTTTTAGGTATATTTATTCCTAAAAATCTTTCATAATTTCCTAAATCTTGATCAAATTCTCCACCATCTTCTGTTACCCAAACTTCTCCATGTTCTGTGGGGCGCATAGTGCCAGCATCAATGTTTATGTACGGATCTATTTTTATAGCGGTAACTTTGTACCCATAACTTTGAATAATTTTTCCAATAGACGAAGTAATTATACCCTTTCCCAATCCAGAAAGAACTCCACCAATAACAAAAATATATTTAGCACCCATGAAATTTGAAAATATTAATTAGTTAAAAAGTTTTTGAATTTTCAACGAATTCTTCTAAAGTATATTCTTCAATCAAATCATATTTGCATTTTCTATTTTCTATCTTAGCAGATATCTTCTTTACAATGTTTTCATTTCTCAAAATTCTATACACAAAAACTTCTCTTTCAGATATTCCCGCTACTACGTAAGATATGTCCCGTTTTTCCGCCTTATATACTGGAGAATCTTCGTTTTTACATACAGAAAGTATACCATCAAAATCTTTGTAAGAAAGTTTCACCAATTTATTTGGATCGTGGTTACATCTCCATAAAGTCACTTCTGTTAAATTTTCAACAGTTCCATTTAAAATTATTCCAATACCTTCTTCATATTTTTTTAAATATTCATTTATTTCCATAATTAATAATCAATTCCAAAATTTATAAACATTATTTTTAATAGCAACATTTAAAAATATGTCTAATTTTGTTTCAATATTATAAAAAAATAAGGTGATATTTTGGCAGAAAAAGAAAAAATGCTTGATAAAATTAAAAGAGTTATGAAACTCAAAGGACAAATTAGAAATATAGGTGTAGTTGCACATATAGACCATGGTAAAACAACTTGTTGCGATTCTCTTTTAGCTGGTTGTGGAATGCTTTCCTTCGAAAAAGCAGGCGAGCAATGTTTTATGGATACAAAAGAAGTAGAACAAGAAAGAGGAATCACTGTTGCATCTGCGGATGTAAATATGGTTCACGAGTTTAAAGGTAAGGAATATTTGATTAATCTTATAGATACTCCAGGACACGTAGATTTCGGAGGAGACGTAACCAGAGCTATCAGAGCTATTGATGGAGCACTTGTTTTGGCAGATGCTGCAGAAGGTGTCATGCCTCAAACAGAAACTGTTTTAAGACAAGCACTTAAAGAAAGAGTTAAACCAGTTCTTTTCATAAATAAATCAGACAGATTGATTTCTGAATTAAGACTTCCTCCTGAAAAGATACAGGAACGTTTTATAAAAATTATTTCAGATGTAAATAAATTGATTCGAGATCTTTCTCCTGAAGAATTTAAGGAAGAATGGCAGGTAAATGTAAAAGATGGAAGTGTTTGTTTCGGTTCCGCGATTGACAAATGGGCTTTATCATTTCCAGTTATGGAAGAAACTGGAATCAGTTTTAAAGATATAGTAGATGCGTACAAAGAAGGAGAAGAAAAATTAAAAGATTTTCAAAAAAAGGCAGCTCTTCATGAAACAATTTTAGATATGATTGTAAAACATTTACCCAATCCAGAAGAAGCTCAGAAATATAGAATTAAATCTATTTGGAATGGTGAATTAGATAGTGATGTAGGAAAATTTCTTTTAAAATGCGATGGAGAAGGTCCACTTGTTGCATGTGTTTCAAAAGTCATAGTAGATCCGCATGCAGGAGAGATTGCTATTTTACGTATTTATTCAGGTACTCTAAAAAGAGGAGACACAATTTATTTTGGAAGCACTGGACAAGAAACAAAAGCTCAACAAATTTATGTTTGGAAAGGGCAACATAAATATCCTGTTGAAAATGTTCCTCCTGGAAACATTGTAGGTGTTGTTGGACTTAGAGGTGTTGGTTCTGGAGAAACAATATCTTCTCAAAAAGATATAACTCCATTTGAAACAATCAAACATCTTTTCGAACCAGTTGTAACTAAAGCATTCGAAGCAAAAGATCCAAAAGACTTGAATAAACTTATCCAACTTTTAAAAAGTAAAAGCAGAGAAGACCCAACACTGTTCGTACAGATTAACGAAGAAACTGGTGAACACCTTGTTTCAGGACTTGGTGAATTACATCTTGAAATCGTAGAAGATGATTTGAGAAGAGAAGATAAAATAGAAATAAAAACATCTCAGCCAATTGTTGTATACAGAGAATCGGTTGCAAAGAAATCAGATATAGTTGAAGGAAAATCTCCAAACAAACACAACAGGTTTATGTTTACTGTTGAGAAACTACCTGATGAAATATTCAAAATGTTTGAAGAAGATAAACTTCCTGAGACGAGAGTTAAAAAGAAAGATGAAGAAATAATCAAAAAAATGGAAGAAGCAGGATTAAGTAGAGATGATGCAAAACGTGTCAAAGAACTTTACAAAAATTGCGTCTTTATTGAAAATACAAAAGGTATAGTGCATATCGGAGAAGTAATAGAAATGTGTTTGGATTCGTTTGAAGAAGTAATTGATGCAGGACCTGTTGCTAAAGAACCATGCATGAAAATATTGGTGAGAATGACTGATTGTAAACTTCATGAAGATGCGATTCATAGAGGTCCAGCTCAAGTAATACCAGCGGTTAGAGCAGCTATAAAAGAAGGAATTGCTATGGCAGACCCAATTCTTTTTGAACCTGTTCAAACAATCAGAATAGATTCTCCGGCAGAATATCTAGGTTCGTTAAGTAAGATAATTCAGGGAAGAAGAGGACAACTTTTAGATATGACTCAAGAAGGGGAAACAGTAGTTATAAAAGCAAAAATACCTGTATCTGAAATGTTTGGATTTACAGACACACTTAGAGGGGAAACTGAAGGGCGTGCATTTTGGTTCCTTGTAGATTCTAAGTTTGAAAAACTTCCAAAATCATTGCAGGAAGAAGTTATAAGGAATATAAGAGCAAGGAAGGGACTCAATCAAGAAAATTAGAGAAACCTTTTTAAAGCTATAATATTTGTAAAGATTTAAAGCTTTAATGCTCAAGTAAAATTAGGAGGATTGATAAAATGGCAGCAAAACCACACATTAATTTGGTTGTAATTGGACACGTAGACCACGGTAAGTCTACAGTAGTGGGAAGATTGTTATTTGAAACAGGAACAATCACACAACAAACAATTGATAAACTTAAAAAAGAAGCTGAATCACTAGGAAAAGCAACTTTTGAGTTTGCATATGTTCTTGACGCGACACGTGAAGAAAGATCAAGAGGAGTTACTATAGACTTGTCTCATATGAAATTCGAGACTGATAAATATTACTTCACCGTTATTGACGCTCCAGGACACAGAGACTTTGTAAAAAATATGATTACGGGGGCTTCTCAAGCTGACGCAGCAATTTTAACAGTAGCTGCAAAAGAAGGAATACAACCTCAGACAAAAGAGCACGCATTCCTTGCAAAAGTTTTGGGAATCAAGCAGTTCATAATAGCTGTAAACAAAATGGACACCGTTGATTACAAAGAAGAAAGCTTCAATAAAGTAAAAGAAGAACTTTCAACATTTTTGAAGAGAGCAGGATTTAAAGAAGGAGACATGAACTTCATTCCAATTAGTGGATTAGAAGGAGAAAATGTTTCAAAGAAATCAGAAAAGATGGGATGGTGGACAGGACCATCATTATTAGAAGCATTAGATAATTTCGAAGAACCTGAAAAACCAGTAGACCTTCCGTTAAGGCTTCCTGTTCAAGATGTATATACAATTAAGGGTATTGGAACAGTGCCAGTAGGAAGAATCGAAACAGGTATAATGAAAGTTGGACAAAAAATTTCATTCCAACCTTCAAATGTTGCAGGAGAAGTAAAAACAGTAGAAATGCATCATGAAGAAATGGGTGAAGCAAAACCAGGAGATAATGTAGGATTCAATGTACGTGGAGTTACAAAAGAACAAATTACAAGAGGAGATGTTGTAGGACCTGCAGAAGCACCACCAACAGTTGCAAAAGAATTTGACGGACAGATAATTGTATTGCAACATCCAACCGCAATAAGTAAAGGATACACACCTGTACTACACGCACATACAACACAGATTGCATGCAAGTTTAAGGAAATAAAAAGTAAATTAGATCCAAAAACAGGCGCAGTCGCACAGGAAAATCCAGACACAATAAAAACTGGTGATGCAGCAATAATTAGATTTGAACCACAAAAACCAATCGTACTTGAAAAGAGAAGTGAAATTCCAAAGTTATCAAGCTTTGCGATTAGAGATATGGGTGAAACAGTAGGAGCTGGTTTTGTAGTTGAAGTAGAAAAGAGATAATTCTCTTTTCCTTTTTATTTTTTATATTAATAAGGTGTCAAATAATGTCAAAAGCAAGAATAAAATTAAGTTCAACCGAACCGGAAAAAATAAATGAAGTAATTAGACAAATAGAAGAAATTGCAGAAAAAACTAAAGTAAAATATTCCGGACCCATACCATTTCCAACTAAAGGACTTAAAATACCAACTAGAACTTCTCCGGACGGAGAAGGAAGAGAACTTTTCGAAACATGGGAAATGAGAGTTCATAAAAGATTAATAGATTTAGATGTGGACGAGAGAGCTCTAAGATTAATAATGAGAATC
>SLLY01000032.1 GCA_007133845.1 Candidatus Woesearchaeota archaeon | reverse complement strand
TAATTTTTTTTATTCTTTTTCTAATCCCTTCGATTTATTATGTTCGTGTTTTTGCAAATCTTCAATTGTTGGCATAAAAATCACACAAAAATTAAAAACGCCGGGAATGGGAATTTCCCAACCTTTCTTTTGCTCAAGCTTTTCTTTCTTAAAGAAAAGGTTGTTTTGAACCCATGTATCCCGAAGGAAACAAGCTCACCACTTGCCTTTCTTTTCTAAGATTTTTTTGAAAAGAAAAGCTTTAGCAGGCTTGCGCCATACCAGATTACCCAACTTTTTCTTGCAGCTTTTTTTGTTGAAGCTTTTCTTCGCAAGAAAAGGTTTCTAGGCGACCCCGGCATTTTTATGTTACTTTCTTTTGATCCAGCTTTTCTTTTTTAAAGAAAAGATGGGGCGGGCATGTTGACTCTCGGAATACGGTATCGAGAGCAGTCCTCAAGTCTTTTCTCCACCCTGGTTCTCAAGAGCATACATTAAACTGCTTAGAGCTGCTCCGATCAAGGCCTGACTCGTTTCACAGAATAGTGCATCCCTTGAGGCAAGGCTTCGCAGATACAACTTAAGCTTACTAACAATACAATAAGCCTCAAGCCAACTTCAGCTCCCCATAAGGACGGTTTGGGATTAACAGGCCACGCCCAGCAGCCCACTTAGCCCGCCTAAATATTAGGTGATTATACTGCTTAAAAAAGTTTTTGAAATAGAAAAAAAAGAAAAAAAGAAGAAATTAGTTCAGATTTTCAGCTGAAAGGATTTTTACCTTTTTGCTATTTTCTGAAACTTTTCCTCCGATTAAATATGTTATATTAGATTTTTCTGCTATTCTTACAATGTTCTTGTCTATTTCTCCGTCAACCACGACCGCGTCAACTTCTGGAAGACTTCTCAGTGTGTTGTATAATTCAGTCTTAGGAACTTTTCCTAAAATGTTCATGTCTTCGTCTAAAAGATAAGCGCCCCTTGTGCCTGTCAATTCATCAAGCATGTCTTTAAATTGCTTGGCGTATTCAGGATGAACTCTTTCTTTTTTTACAGTTTTTTTGTATTTTTTATTTTTCTGATCATAGCTTTTGTTTTGTTCTTGTTTTTTTTCATGTTGTTGTGGTTTATTGTTACTCGATTTCAATTCATCTTTGAATTGATCTAATGGAATTTTTGCTCTCAAACATTTATGTATTTCTTTTTTTGCCAATTCTTCTACTTCTTTTCCATCCGGTGCCTTTGAAACAAAATCAACATCTCCCACTTGAGACAATTCTTTTACTATTAAATTTCCACCTCGGTCTCCATCAATGAAAACTGTAGTTGTTTTTGTTTTTGAAAGTTCTGCTACTGCATTAGGCACAGAAGTCCCATTTAAACCTATGATGTTTTTAAATCCATTTTTTAAAAGATTAATCACGTCTGCTCTGCCTTCAACAATGATTATATCTTCACTGTCATAAATCGCAGGTCCAGCAGGTAATTTTTCTTTTCCGTATTCTGTAATTTCTAATGTTCTGACTGTTTTCTTTATCTCATCCATCAATTCTGAAGATTCTGGTCCTTTGTCTATCATCCCTTTCAAAAGAGATTTAGCTCTGTCAACAACGTATTTTCTTTTTAATGTTCTAACATCTTCTATTTTTTCTACATTGATTTTAGCATCGCAAGGTCCTATCCTTTCTATTGTTTCTAAAGAAGATGCGACGATTGCAGTTTCTGTCATATCCATAGATGATGGAATTATTATTGTTCCATCTGTTTTTCCTTTTTTTGAATCGATTTTTACTTCGATTCTTCCTATTCTTCCAGATTTTTGAAGTTCTCTTAACTCTAAATCAGAACCTAAAAGTCCCTCAGTTTGTCCAAAGATTGCGCCTATTACATCTGGTCTTTCTACAGCTCCTTCAATATGTATTTTTGCTTGAACTATATATTTCGCAGATACTGGCGATATTTTTCCCATTTTAATTCCTCCTTTTATCTGCCTAGCGAGAAATAGTTTTACACTAGTAGCTAATAGCTACCATCTTGCTTTGATAATGAGTGAAATTGATAACAATCCTCGCCAATGGCTTTATTTGTGATTTTTTTAAGCATGATGGCCCGCAACTAACTGACTTTCATCTCATAAGACAATGTCTTAATCGGTCAGTACCTTAACGGGCCGGGCTATATCAGGTAGGAGTAAACGACGTTCATATTTAACATTGTCAGCATGCCAATGCCCAGCAATTAGATTGCCAGAGTCACGAAGTTGACCGGCCCACCTGTCTGTGTTGCCTTGCCAATATATATTGTGTCCAAACATGTTTATAAACTTTGTTGTTACTACTGATAATTAGTTAAATACGTTTCTTTTGATTATAATTGCTGATTAATTAAGCTTTTTCCAAATGTTTCTTTTTGGTTAAGCTTTTTCTTTACAAAGAAAAAGGTTACTACATAAACCTCTGCATGTTAAAGAATGCTTTTACTTCGTTTTCAACTGTGTGCATGTCTGTAGCTACTTTATCTTGCCATGTTTCTAAAGTAGCTCTGTAAAAATAAGTATCATAAACTCCCTTTAAAAATTTCAAGAACGGGCTTGTCTCCCATCTATTTTCATAATCTGTCTGAATAAAACATTTTAATTCTAACTCACAATCAGCCTTATCTTTTTTTGTTTGAACTCCTTCTAATGTAACTTGAACTTTTTCCATACCTACAACTAATGTTTTTGCAAATATTCTAAACATAGAATAATCATCGACTTTTTTATAACATTGCCATTCAATTTCAACCTCATTTCCCGTCGGTTTATTTTTATGTGAATATTTTTGTTCGACAACACTATATCCCATGCTTCTAAATAAATCATACATAAGTCTGTAGTAATCTCCAAAATCAAAAAGTCCGTTATATTTTGTTCTTGCACTTGTTACAGATATCTCTTCCATTATTCTCCCCTCGAGTATGTTATTTTTAATGATGGTTCTCTTAATTTTAATTTTTCAAATAAAACATCGATTATGCTAGGTTCTATTTTAAGTATATCTTTTTCTGTTAGACAACCCAAAAGTTTTCCACCTTCAGTTACAGGCATTTTTGTTATTTTTTTTGAATTCATAAGTCCTGCGACTGTAGAAACATCATCTCCAGGTGATACAGATATGGGTTTTTTTGTCATTATGTCTTTTATCTTTACTTTTTTTGGATTTTTATTTTTAATAAAAACCCTTTTAAGAATATCTCCTTCTGTTATTAAACCAATCAAAATATTATCTTCTACAACAGGTAAAAAACTTATATCGTGTTTAGCCATTAATCTTGCGGCACTTAAACTATCAGCATCTGGTTTTGTGGATACTGGCTTAGTACTCATTATCTCTTTTACAGGTATTTTATATTTCATCATAGCAATAATATAAAGTAGAACTCATTTAAAATATTGTCGATTAGCGAATTTTTATAGCATCTAAATTTCTAGGTGCTGCAGTTTCAATTCTCATGACTTTATGTATTGAAGAAGCCAAATCTAAACATTTAGTATTTTCTCCATGCATCACCATAACTTTTCTAGGCTTAGGATTTAACCTTTTTATAAAATTCATCAATTGTTTCCTATCTGAATGTCCTGAAAGTCCGTCTATAGAATGTACTGAACTATTGATTTCGACTCTTTCTGTTTTGCCTTTTAATGTTTCGACAGCAACTTGTTTCTCTCCTTTTTGAACTCTGCGTCCCAAAGTGCCTTCTGCTTGATATGAAACAAATATTATTTTATTTTTTTTATTTGGAGCTAAGTTTTGAAAATAATAAACACTCGAACCTCCAGTAAGCATTCCAGAAGTTGCGATTATAATGCATGGTTTTTTATTGTGAATTAATTCGTCTCTTTCTTTTTGTGAACCTACTTTTTTAAATATTTTTGAAGCAAATGGATTTGAATCTTGATTAAATATTTGTTTTTTAACATTCGAATTCATAAATTCTGGATATGCTGTATGAATCGCGGTAACATCCCAAACCATTCCGTCTACATAAATATCAACATCAGGAATTATTTTTTTTCTAACAGCTTCTTCAATAATCAACATTACATCTTGCGCTCTTCCAACTCCCAAAACAGGAATTAAAACTTTTCCTTTGTTTGAGATTGTTTCTTTTAAATTATCTATTAATTCTTTTTCACATTCTTCTCTTGTTGGGAGAACGTCACTCTTTGCACCATACGTAGATTCCATCATTACAGTTTCAAGTCTTTGGAATTTTGTTATAGCGGGTTCTAAAAGTTTAGTTGGAGAATATTTAAAATCTCCTGTATATAAGAAATTGTGATATCCTTCTCCTATGTTAAAATGAAGCATGGAACTTCCAAGAACGTGTCCAGAATTATGAAGTGTTAATCTAACATCTGCAGTTATATCTGTAACTTCGTCAAATTCTAAAGACATAGAATTTTTTATCATTTCTTTAATTTCTCTGCTTGTATATTCTGGTTGTTCTCCTGTTCTTTGTATTACGTCTATATAATCTAATTGTAAAAGCGTCATAATATCTCTGGTAGGTTCTGTGCAATAAACAGGTCCTTTATATCCATATTTAAAAAGAAGAGGTAATGCACCACTGTGATCTAGATGCGCATGAGATATAACAACCGCATCAAGTTTATTTATGTCAAATTCAGGTATATTAAAATATGGAAATGCGCCTTCTCTAGCTGCAACATCAATACCACAATCAATTAATACATTAGATATCGGTGTTTGTAAAAGAAAACAACTTCTTCCTACTTCTCTTGCGGAACCTAAACATGAAATTCTTATCCAATAATCAGAATCTCTTTTCCATTTGGTGTTATATATTTTTTTTCCTATTTGATTCATGAAATTTCTTCTGTATTCTGAATTTTGAAATAAAGTTTGACGAATAGTATTTATTAAATTCGATTCGAGAACCGGAGACCTTCTTATTTTAGGAACCCACAAAGTTCTTTCTCTTATTTTATTCATTATCTCTCCGTCTTTTCCTATAACTAATCCGGGTTTTTCAGCTTCTATGAAAGCGATAGAACGTTTGTAATCAAACCACGCATCACCTAAAATTGCATCCTCTGGAACTATTTCGTTAATCAAATCTTGTGTTTCATCGGGAGGCACAAGCATGGCAGGATCCATTCTTAACTCTATCCTTTTCTTTACTTTATTAACAATATTTCTTATCGAATCTTTAGAGTCTAGAAAGAAGTCTTTATTTTTAGTATACAAAACAATATTTGCACCTTCATAAAAAACGTCACTAATATTTGCTTCTGAAGGTAATTCTTCCTTAACTTGTTCTAATACATCTCCGTTTTTCATTTATACATCACTAGAGAAATTATTTTATGATTTTTTCTATTTTTTTATCTGAAACTTTTTCTATTCCTTTTTCTGTTATTGTGAAAATATCGATTCCATTTCCTGAGGCAACATCACGAGCCATTGCAGATTTTAATGCTCTTGCTGCTAAACTTATTCCTTCTTCTAAGCTCATGTCTTTTTTGTATTTGTCTTCAAGAACGCCATATGCCATAACACTTCCACTTCCTGTTGAAACATAATCATCTTTTAAATTGCTTCCATCAGGACTCAATGAAAAAATATGGTATCCAGAATCATCTTTTCCTGCAAGAATAAGTTGCACATAAAATGGTACGGTAAATCTATTACCATACAAAATATTGGAAAGTAATGTTGATGCTGCTTTGATTGTAATCTTTTTATCCTTTCTTATTTCATAGAGTTCTAATTCTGCTTTCAAATATTTTGCGAGCATTTGTGCATCTCCCACCATTCCTGCGGTTGTCATAAGAATACTATCTGTAATTGGAAGAACCTTGTCA
Organism: Candidatus Woesearchaeota archaeon; assembly: GCA_007133845.1. Lineage (GTDB taxonomy): Archaea > Nanobdellota > Nanobdellia > CSSed11-243R1 > CSSed11-243R1 > CSSed11-243R1. Next base: position 716 of record SLLY01000032.1, on the reverse strand, counting down.
ACCGATTTATGAGCAATCAAATATCCCATTGTTGCTCTTTTATCTGCCGCTATAACAGCTCCTTCTTTTGTAATCATGCCTATTGTTGTTGTTCCGTGTTTTGTTTCGTCTTTTGATAAACTCATAGTATCATCCAGAATTTAATATGAAAGTAATTTCCATTTGCGTTTATAAACTTTTCGAAGATTAATATGATTTTGTAAAATTTTGATTTAAAGATTGCTTTTTATGCAAAAACAATAAACAAAACATTTTTATAACAAAATGTTATATAAAATAACGTGATGTTATATGGAAAAATGTGTTAAGACTCAGATAGAATTACCGAAGAAAGTAGATAAATTATTAAAATTAATAAAGGTCGAGTTTGATTTTGAAAATAAATCCCAAGCTGTCGAATTTGTAATAGAAGCATTTAGAGGAGAATTTAAACCAGATATAGAATCAAAATTTGCTGATGCGATGACACCAAAACACGTTAAACTTTCTAAAAAAAGAGCAAAAACAATTAAGCAAATGGATAAGGAGATGGATGATTGGTAGAATATAAAGTAGACTACACTTCTATTGTTAAAAAACTTAAAAAATTAAAGAAAAAAGATAGGGTGCAATTTGAAGCAGTCAGAAAAAAAATTAAGCAAATATTGAAAAATCCTCATGTGTACAAGCCATTAAAAAATATATTAAAAGGAAGATATAGAGTACATATTGGACAT
>SLLY01000010.1 GCA_007133845.1 Candidatus Woesearchaeota archaeon | reverse complement strand
TCTTCTTCTATATTCTCAGGTTTTTTTTCTATATACTCGAGAAATTTTTCATTATAAAATTTGTATGTTTTAATAGTCTCTCCACTAGAACCTCTGAGTTTTAATTCTGTTTCAAGTTTTTTTAACATAATATTAATAGGTTTTTTTCATTTAAATATTAAACGCACTCAATGGATTAGTGGACACAGGACAACACCCTAAAATAAATAAAAGGTAATTTATTAGAAAATGCATGATTGACTTCAATGAAATGATAGAAAACTATCTTAAAAGAAAAGAAAGAGAGAAAAAAATAGGAAGATATTATCCATCAGAAATAGGTGGTTGCTTAAGAAAGATTTGGTTTTCTTATAAATTTCCTATCAAACCAGATGCTAACCTTTTAAAAATATTTCAAATGGGGAATATTGTACATGATTTTGTTGTTGATGTTCTTGAGAGTGAAAAAAATCCACATATAGAATTAAAAAGTGCGGAAAAACCTTTTAAAATGAAAATAAATGGTTTTACTATTTCAGGAAGAATAGATAATGAAATATTTATAAAATTAGATAATGAAACTGCTTTAATAGAAGTAAAATCTTGTTCTAATATTGAAAATCTTGCAGGTCCTAAAAACGAACATAAAATGCAATTACAACTTTACATGTTTGCGACAAAAATTAGAAAGGGTATGTTATTATATGTTGATAAGAAAAATTTGGAAAGTAAAGTTTTCACTATTAAATACAATGAAATGGAAGCGCTTCACGCAATAGAAAGGTTTAGTGTATTAGATAGACATCTTAGAGAAGATAAAATTCCTATAGCAGAGGCTAAAAAGGATTCGTCAAAAAATTGGCTTTGCAATTATTGTGAATATAAAGACAAATGTGTTGAGTTTAAATGAATAAAATAAAAAAAGAAGATAAAATTTCAGAAGTGATAGAAAAATATCCAGATTCTATAGAAATATTTTTAGAATTTGACATGCATTGTATAGGTTGTCCTATGGCATCCATGGAAACAATTGAAAATGGTTGTTCTGCACATGGAATGAGCGAGGAAAAAATAAAAAAACTCGTTAAAAAATTAAATAAAAAAATAGGAGGTAAGTAAAATGTCAGATGTATTATTAATAATAGCTCCAGAAAATTTTAGAGATGAAGAGTTATTTCATACGAAAGAAGAAATAGAAAAATCGGGACATAAAACAACAATTGCTTCTATAAAAAAGGAGGAATCTGTTGGGATGCTTGGTGGAAAGACAGTTCCTGAAAAAACAATATATGAAATAAATGAAAATGATTATGATGTGGTTGTTTTTGTGGGTGGAAGTGGAGCATCAATCTATTTCAACAACGAAAGAGCTTTAGAAATAGTAAAAAGGTTTTATGAAAAAAATAAAGTTGTTGCAGCTATATGTATTGCACCCAGTATTCTTGCAAACGCAGGAATACTTAAAAACAGACGAGTAACTTGCTGGGAAAGTGAATCAGAAAATATTGAACAAAAGGGCGCAAAATATACAGGCAATTCAGTTGAAATAGATGGAAAAATAATAACTGCAAATGGACCAAATGCGGCGAGAGAATTCGGGAAAAAAATAAGTGAATTAATTTAATTTAATTTCTGAAATTTCAATATTCTTCAAAAAATTAGCAAAATCTATCTTATTTTCTTCTTCCAATATATTTTCTTCTTTTGCTTGGGTTGAAGGGTGTTTAGGTCCAAGTACATCACACATTTCCGGACCTTTTGATATTTCATATGTCTCTATTTTTTTTGCCAAATCCACTATTTCCATTTTATCGAATGCTATCAAAGGACGAATTACAGGTATATTAACCGCTTTGTCAATTACCAAAATGTTTTGTAGTGTTTGACTTGAAACCTGTCCCAAATTTTCTCCGGTTACTATAAAATCAAAATTTTTTTCATTCGCTATTTTTTCCGCAATTTTATGCATAGCTCTTTTCATAAGAACAAAATAATATCTTCTATTACATTTTTCTGCAATTTCTTTTAAAAAATCACTAATATCCGCTATTAATATTTTATCAAGGCCCAGTTTTTTACAAGCGGCTATAGATTTTTCCTCGGGTTCATTTCCAACTATGCTAGAACTTGAAAAATGTACAGGAAAGATTTCAAATTCTTCTTTAATCATTAGATGTCCGGCAACAGGAGAATCAATACCGCCACTTATCAAAAGCAATCCTTTCATATCACACCACTAAAAAATCTAACTGCAAATAAACCTACAAAGTATGAAACAATTGCAACTATCGCAATTAATAATAAGTATCTTGGAAATACATGCTTCAATTTTAATTTTTTATCTCCATCTGCAACAAAATATCCTAAAATTAAAAATAAAATAACACCTATTCCAAAGGATACAAAAATTGCGACATTAAGTTCGAATATAAAAAGAGGTAATGCTATCAAGATTAATGTTAAAAACTCAGCTACAAAAGTTTCCAAAGATATTTTTATCAATTCTTTTTTAGAATGTTGATATTCGCTTTCTTCGCTAATGTACATTGATGCTGCATCTGCCATAGAATTACAAACACCAAAAATTATTACACCAATTTCAACAAAAGGTCTAACTCCTGTTGCTGCAAGTCCAATTAAAACTCCAAGAATTCCTATAATTGCATTAGAAACTCCAAAACTTATTCCTTCCATAGCACTCTTTTTTTTATTATGCATAGTAAATAAGAAACATTATTATTTAAATCTTTAACCTTATTTTCTAGACTTATATTTTTCAATTTCTTTTTTTATAATATCTTCATTTTCTTTACAAAAATCATTATAGGAACTTTCAGAAGATGAAAATTTTCTAGAAAAAGTTTCATTTGTTGGTGTTAATACATATGATAAGGCGCATCCCTTAGGATTAATACCCATATTTTCTAAAAATAAAAATCTGGGAATTATCCTGTTTTCTAGACTATATCCTATAGCGTTTGGCATACCTTCCAAATCTTCCAAACTAAACCTATCTAATATCGCTTCATATTTTGGCCTAATAGTTTCTTCCATATCTCCAATGAAAACATAAGGAGCTTTAACAACAAAATTTCTAATGTCCTGAATTCCCCAATCTTCTACATATTTTATTCTATCTTTTAATGTTTCTATATTTGAAGTAAGACAACTGGGAACATTTTCAATAACTTTAGATAATTCTTTTTCATTTAAACCCAAATCATTTTTTAAATATTCTATTTTAAATTTCACATTATCTTCAATATTTAAACTAAAATATGCTGGAGCTCTAATGGCAACTTTATCTAATCTTATAACTCCAAGTTCCCTCAAATATTTAGTTTTAGGCATCAATTGATTTTCAATATCTGAAGTTAACATAGAAGGATTAGCGCTAACAACAACTCCTATCTTTTTGTTACTAACCTTTAATTCATTTAATATAAATTCGATATTGGGTTTGATTTTATTTTCTATACTAACTCCAAGAATTGGAGAATGTTTTTCAATAATCTTGTTTATATCTTTCTCTTTAACACCAACTTCATTTATCAAATAATCAATAGTCGGCTTTATGTTTTTTTCAAGATCATAACCAAGAACATGTACATTTCTTTTAACAGCCTTTTTCACATTTACGTTTAATTCATTTTCCAAATAATTCATATTTAAAATAATACCTTCTAAACTTCCTGTGGTTCCACTTTCTAACCCCAAACCTTCTAATAGTTTAATTTTGGCATATGCTTTTTCTCCAAAATCTAATTGAGTATCTATAAATTCTGCTTTTTCTAATGCTTTTTCTAAATCTCCTTCCTTAACATAAACAATTAAATCTTTTACTTCTTTAGAAAGATGTTCATCCATTTTTCTAAATTTATTTCTGGGTTCAAAACCCAACTTTTTTAATGCATTAGACCATCCTATATTTTGTTCTATAGTTCCATAACTAGCAAATTTTAAATCTGGATCTTTTTCAGAAAGTTCTTTTACAATTTTTTCATATTCATTTTGAGTTGGAGCTTTACAATTTATAACTGCAATAGCCTCAATACATGCAAGCATATATTCTTCAGTAAATTTTGTGTCTTTTTCTAATATTTCTAAACCTAATCTTCCTTTAGCAGCATTCCAACCTATATATTTCTCTATTGTAGATACGTCTGGAATATTCAAAGACGAATTTTCCTCCATCAATTTTTTTCTATGTTTTTGAAAATCACGTATACTTATAGGTCCTTCTTGCAAATTAGATATATGATCTAACCAGTACAACATATCATCTTCACTATATTCCATATTTATTACTTAAAAGTAAGTATATTTAAATATTTCTCTTTTTGACTAGTAAACTATTTTTATAATAAAACATTTGTATAATCATGTATAAAGCAAGATATTGGGAAAAAGAAAATGGAAATGTGAAATGTGAACTTTGCCCTAGAAAGTGTATTATTCCAAAAGGAAAAACAGGATTCTGTAATGTTAGAAAAAATATTGAAGGGGAATTATATTCAATGGTTTATGAGCGTCCATGTTCCATTAATGTTGACCCTATCGAGAAAAAACCGTTTTATCATTTTCATCCAAAATCGGAAGTTCTTTCAATCGCAACTATTGGATGTAATTTTAGATGTAAATTCTGTTTAAACTGGGATATATCACAAGCTAAAATAGATAAAATGTATCCTGAAAAAGTTCCTCCTAAAAAAATCGTTGAAATTGCAAAAGAAAATAAGGTTAATTTAATTGCGTACACTTACACAGAACCAACAATATTTTTTGAATATGCAGAGGATATTGCAAAAATTGCAAAAAAAGAGAATTTAAAAAATGTTTTTGTGACTAATGGTTATGCTATGGAAAAACCATTAAATAATATAAAGAAATATTTGGATGCGGTTGTAATAGATTTCAAGGGAAACAATAAGGAATTTTACGAAGAATTTTCAATGGCTAAAATTGAAGAGGTTAAACGTGGTGCAATTTTATATAAAAAATTAGGAATTCATATAGAAATAACTAATTTGGTTATTCCAGGAAAAAATGATGACTTGGTTGAAATGAGAGAACTTTCAAAATGGATAAAGAAAAATTTAGGAAAGAATACGCCATTTCATATACTTAGATTTTTTCCAACAAGAACGATGCCTTCTCCAGAACCCACAAAATTTAGCAAATTAAAAAAAATTTATGATATAGCAAAAGAAGAGGGATTAAATTATGTATATATAGGAAATTCTAAAGAATCAAAATACAATAATACATACTGTCCGAAATGTGAAGAACTTTTAATCGAGAGAGTTCTAATGAATACAACAAGTATTAATTTAACAGACGATAACAAATGTCCTAAATGTAATGAAAAAATAAATTTGGTGAAATAATGAAAATAGACAATGCTAAAAAATTAATTGAAATCGCAAGAAACGCGATAAAAACAAGAAAAATGGTTGAAACAAATTTTAAAGAAAAAAGGGGTGTATTCGTAACGCTTGAAACATTTCCTGAAAGAGAATTGAGAGGTTGTATTGGATATTCTGAACCTATTTTTTTTATAGGTGAAGGAGTTCAAAAATCTGCAATATCTGCAGCATATGAAGACCCTAGATTTCCTCCGCTTTCAAACGAAGAGCTTGAAAAAATAATTATTGAAATATCTATACTTAGCAATCCAGAAAAAATTGAAACCAACATAGAAGAAAAAATCCTACAAAAAATAATTCCAGGAAAACATGGATTAATTTTAAAAAGTAGGTATAATAATGGATTATTTTTGCCTCAAGTATGGGAAAAAATTTCTGAAAAAAAGAATTTTTTAAATGAACTTTGTATAAAAGCGGGATTAAATAAAGAGTGTTGGAAAAATCCTAATGTTGATATTTATAAGTTTCAAGTTGATGCTTTTGTAGAAAAAGAGCCCAAAGGAGATATAATTAAAAAATAATTCCTGCATACCCCACACAATTATCATATTCTCCAGATATTTCTCCTGAAATATAATATTTCAAAAGCTTTCCTTGTTCTTTAAATATCTTAGAAAAAAACATAACTAAAATAATTGGTGCACAACCACAAATAGTCAAATCGTTTTCTTTTACATATTCTAAAAATTCTTTTATTTCCAAATTTAAAATTTTATCAATTGCTTTTTTATCAATTTTATAAATTTTCTTTTTTATTTCTTGATTAGTTCCATAAAAAGGTGTAAAATTATACGAATCTCCATAATGAGTAAAATCTGATGACGCTATAACAAAAATTTTTTTATTTAAATCTTTAGCAGATTTATTTATAGAATCTGCCAAATCTTTTGCTTTTTCAAGAATGTCTTTATCTTCTTTTAAAACAATAGGCACTATACTAAATTCATCAAAAAAAAATTGTAAAAATGGAAGCTGAACTTCAATCGAGTGTTCTCTGGTGTGCGCCATTTCATCAAAACATGCAAATTTAGAATTTTTTATAATTTCATTTGAAAAATCTTTATCAACATTAATATTTCCAAGAGGAGTTTGCCAAGCATCATAGCCACTAATAGAAACTGAATTTCCTAAACCTGTATGATTATTTCCAATTATTATAAAAATGTCTGGTTTATTTATCTCAGCAATCTCTTTGTAGACGTGTGTTGCTGCAAATCCAGAATAAGAATAACCTGCATGAGGGACAATTGCGGCAATATATTTTTTTGAATTTTTGATAGGTAAATTTCCAGGTCCAATTTCAGACAAAAAACAATTTTCTATTTGTTTTTTTAATTCTTCTTTTTCCGAGGGATAAAACATTCCAGCAACAATGGATTTTCTTATTTTCATATAAAATATAAACAAATGGATATTTATAGAATTAACTCTAAGTGTTCTTTAATTATCATTATCCATCAAGTTGAAGTATTAAAATTATTTTTATTTTAAAAT
>SLLY01000035.1 GCA_007133845.1 Candidatus Woesearchaeota archaeon | reverse complement strand
GCAAATTTAACCAAACCTGATGCCGCGCCTGTGAAATTGTTCCACCAAGAATTGTTTTCAGGTTGTTGGTTGTGTGCGATTGGTTGTTGATTCTGTAATGGATTTTGTCCAAAAAATGCAGGATTGAAAAGTGATTGGTTTGATTGTGCTGCTTGTTTTGCTTTTGCTTCCGCTTCTGCTCTTGCTTTTTCTTGAATTTTGACTTTTTCTATATAGTCTTTTATATTATGATTTAAATTCCAAACGTTTCTTATGTCTTCTTTGAAAAAAGATGTGTTCTTTTTATTCAAATGTTCATTTAGAAATTTATCAATTGCTTTGGATTGTTCTTGTGTAGAAAGCCCTGCAATGGAAGTTTTGAAATTTTGTATGATAGTCGAACCTTCTTGTTTTAATTTTTCTTCTCTTCTTCTACGTTCTTGAATAATTCTTCTTCTTTCCTCCTCTATTCTAGCTATTTCTTTCTCTCTCGCTTCCATATTTTTCTTATATTGTTGGAATTTTTCGCTCCAAGTGTGGAAAAATGTTTTGTTGTTGGTGTTTATTTTATATGCCTGATAATTATTTAAATTCGATATTATCTTATCGATATTAGCCATTGAAGAATCTATTTTTTTGATTGTGGAAGGCGATGTGCTTTTTGAACTGGATATATATGCTCCTGCAGATGCGGAAACTATTGCTGCAGAAGCAGTTAAAAATATTGCTGAATTTCCAGAACCTTTCGTTTCTTCTACTTTTCCATCTCCAGCAAAAGGAAAAAATCCTATCTGTTTTGTATTTGGATTGATAAGATTGGTTGTGGTTGTATTTGTTAGATTGAGTTCTGCGAAGTATATTGCCTGATTTCCACTTATTGCATCAACAGCAGAAATAGTTACATTGTATATTCCTGGCTCTAAATTAATGGGCATTACAGTACTCGAATGAGAAATTATTTGTAGATAATTTTGTTTTTTTGTTTCAATTCCAAAAACTATTATCTCGCTTTCATAATATCTAGCATTGTTGTGTAAAAGTTTTGTTCTAATATGTACTGTTTTATTTTCTGAAATATAGTTAGTAAAATTGGATATCTCAAAATTTTCTATGTATGCAGCATTTGAATTATGTTCAAATAATTTTTCAAATTGATTTGTTTTTTGATTTAATATGTGTATTTCTGTTCTTCTTCTCGCTCTATATCTAAAACTCAATTCTTCTATTTTTAGACTCTGATTCTCAAATAAATGAGATAAATCATAGATTTCGTCTAATTGTGCTGGATTGCTTCCAGAAGAAATTGTTGCAAATGAATTCCAATCATTATCGAAGGCTCTTCCCGGTCTATTCACATTTACAGTATTATATTGTATGAGTATCACAATAGCCTCTTTAAAATCATACGAATAATCTTTATTACCAACAGCCATAGAAATATCTGCTGAAGTTACTTCTGAAAATACTGTTTTAGTTTCGTTTCCTTTTTGTAAATCTATAAATACACCTATTTGTGTTTCGGGATTGGAAGTATTTTCCAGATTTATTTTAAAATTTGTTATATTGTTTTTCAATTCTACATTAACGTTTGTTATTTCAAGTTGTCCTGGGAGTCCTGTTTTATTTATGTCGAAAATATCAAAGGAATTTGAAGCCATTCTGCAAGCTATTAAATTTGTACCTTCTTTCATTTTCACTTCAGAAAAATAATTCCAATAATCTGTATTGTATTCATACACATCTATTTTTTCTTCATTTAGATAACAATAAGGTTCTGAAGTTGATGCAAAACGTAATGCTACATATTTTTCTTCTTCTGCCCAAATCCATCTTCTAAAATTTGTCGTTCTTTTAAATGGGCTTGCGCCCCAATATAAAGGACTGTGTTCTCTTTTTCTATCCCACCCATATTGTTCTGCTTTAGAATAAAAAACGTCATCATTTGTTATTGCTAATTCATTCCATTGCCAAGGCCCATCCCATTTTTTTGTTTGTACATACCTTAATGCTGTTCCTGTTTCAGAAATATACGTAGATCTACATTCATATTCCCAGAATATCGATTTTTTAGAATCTACTATTTCCCAATCATTAGAATTGTATGACCAAAAAATTTCATTTTCTTTTAAAGGAGAAAATTCTACATCTACATATTGTCTTCCAGGATAATATAGGGTGCTACATCTTCTTCTACCTGCAACCCAACGGCAGAATCTATATGTATAAAAATCTTCTTCAACTTCTGCAACACACGCGATAATGTTTTCCCCCGGATTTAAATATTCTGAGATGTCTAAAAATAGAATGCCTTGATATGGTTCTATTGTACTTACCCATAAATTCCCATATTGAACTCTATTTGCACCATTTAGTCTGCATTCTTCTGTCATTAATGCGCTTATGCTTCTATGTTCTCCAACTCTTTCTCCATTAACATAGCAAGTTACCTTGTTTTCGGCAAACATTCTTAAATTGGCTTGTGTGTATTCATCTAAATAAATTATTTTTCTTAAGTATATTTTATTATGTTCTACCCAATCTGTATTTGTTCCAGGCAACAAATCAGGATCTCCGAAGGGCATTTTTCCATAATTCCAATTAGAATCATTAAAATTTTTTTGGTTCCAATCAATTTCTTCTTCAAAGGAGTATTTCCAACTTGGTGAATCTACAAAAAAATAATCTCTGTATATATTATCTCTTCCAACTCTGGAAAATCTGACATTGATGACATATTCTCCTTTTTGAAGTTCTTCTGTAATCGATATAGTTCCATTTATGTGATAACGCCTCAAACCAGATGTACCACACGAGCCACTTCTTTCAATGGAAACATTTGTATAATCGGGAGCTAAAACAAACCTCCCAGATGGTTCTTGTATAAAAAAACGGGGGTTGGAACTTCTTGTGCATATACTCCTTTCAAAACTTATCGTATCTCCAAATGTGGCGTTTACGATTGAAAGATTAAATGCGTGAGCACCTTGAAAAGGGATTAAACTAATTAAAAATACCAACGATATTAAGAAAAATTTTGAGCAACCCAACCCTATTTTATAGAAATTTATCATTAAAAAAGTTTATTAAAGTTGAATTATTTAGTTTTAAAAGGTGATGTTTATGGGTTTTTTTAAGAAAAAAGATGAAGATGAAGATGACTTTCCTTTTGAAGAAAAAGCGGAGATTTTAGATGATGATGAAGAGGATTATGCACCAGAATTTCCTGCTGAAGAAAGAATAGATTTTAGACAACCAAGAGAAGGAATGCAACAACCACTCAATTTTGGAGAAGGTTTTAGATCCTCAGAGGAACTTATGCCACCGACACAAGCGCATGAAACACAATTACCTCCTTTTAGAGCACCCGAACCTCTTCCTACGCCAAGACCAGAACCACGTAATGTAGAGTTTGGTGAAAATGTGGGTAGGATGCAATCAGAATTTGGGGCGTTACCAAGGGTTAGAGATAAACCTCACATATTCATTAAAATAGATAAATATAAGGATGTAATGACAAAAGTGCGAGATTTAGATGAAAAAATAAATGCCACTAAAAGAATCTTATCAAAAATTGAGGAAAAAAATAAAGAGGAAAAGGAAACCATGAATGATGCAATAAATGTTTTGCTCAAAATAGAAAAATTGGTTAGTTATCTTGAAGATACATTTACCTCAACAGGGGACTGAATAAGATAAAAAACCACTGGGCCCGTGGTCTAGTGGCTATGACACCTGCCTCACAAATAATTTTTGAGAACGCAGGAGCTCGTGAGTTCGACTCTCACCGGGCCCATTAAATGTGATGTGATGAAAATGGGAAAAAATGAAGTTTCGTTTGTACGTTTGGACAATGCAAATTTATTAAGTATGACTCTCAGCGATTTAGCTAAAAATCTTTCTGTATATTCTCAATTGATGATAGAAGTTCAGAAGATATGTGATGAAAAGGAAAAATTAAAAACAAATTTTTCAAAGAAATTAGATGAGATTAGAAAAGATTTCGATAGTTTTGAAAAGATGATTCCAAAAAAAGAATTTAAAGAAATAAAACAAAGAAAGGTTGTGGCTCCACCAAAACCAACAAAGAAAAAAGAAGAAATACATGAACCAGAAGTTGGAAAGGAGATTAAAACTTTAATGGAATTGAAACGTGAATTCGAACGTATAAAAAATCAACTAAGAAAAATAAAAAGTTCTTAATAGATTATACAAAATGTTTAAAAAGAAATAACTAGAATAAATAATTTAAGCGGGAGTGCCGGAGTGGTCAATTCCCTGAAGCTTTTGCTTTTGGAAGACTTAACGGGCTAGGCTCAAGACCTAGTGGGTTAGTCCCTACGCAGGTTCGAACCCTGTCTCCCGCATTTTGTGATGTTTATGAAAAATGCTACACTTTGTTTTCTAATAGATAAAAAAAATAAGAAAATTCTTTTAGGAATGAAAAAACGAGGATTTGGTAAAAATAAATACAATGGTTTCGGTGGAAAAGTTAAAGATAATGAGGATATTAAACAGGCTGCAATAAGAGAATTGTTTGAAGAAACTGTAGTTAGAGTTCATCCTAAAAATTTTGAAAAAAAGGGGGATTTAATATTTCTTTTTCCGTATGAGATTGGTTGGAATCAAAAAGTTCATATTTTTGTTGCAGAGAGTTGGGAAGGAAAACCTATTGAAACTGAAGAGATGAAACCTGAGTGGTTTGATTTCAAGGATATACCTTTTGAAAAAATGTGGAATGATGATGTGTATTGGTTGCCTAAAATTTTAAATGGTAAAAATTTGAAAGGTGAATTTATATTTGGAAAAGACAATGAAACTATTATTAATGTGAATGTAAAAGAATTTTAAAATGGAAATTAAAAATTTGAAACCTAGATTGTATCAGGAAAAAATATTTCACACAACTACTAAAAAGAATGCATTAGTAATAATTCCTACGGGATTAGGTAAAACATTGATTGCGTTGATGTTGGCGGTGCATCGTTTAAAAAAATTTGATGGTTCAAAAATTCTTTTTCTTGCACCAACAAAACCTCTTTGTAAACAACACCATTCAACTTTTTCGAAAAATTTGAATTCTGAAAAAAAATTAGCAATATTAACAGGAGCAATTAATCCTGATGAACGAAAGAAAGTTTGGGATATTTCTGATATTATATTCGCTACACCACAAACGATAGCTAATGATTTAATAAATGGTAGAATAAAAATAGAAAATGTTTCGTTAATGGTGTTCGATGAGGCACATAGAGCTGTCGGAGATTATGACTATGTTTTTCTCGCGAAAGATTACATAAAAAAAGAAAAATCTAAAATTTTAGCATTAACTGCAAGTCCAGGAAGTAACAGAGAGTACATAGATAATATTAGAAAAAATCTATACATAAATGCTGTTGAAATTCGACATGAAAATTCTCCTGATGTATCTCCCTATGTCGAAAAAAGAGACATAAAAAAAATTTTTATTGACTTTCCTGAAAACCTTAAAGAATTAAAGGAGCTTTTTGAAATTTCTTTGAAAAAAAGACTAGAGATTTTAAAAAATGAAGGCATAACAAATACCAGCGATATTCAAAAAATCAGGAAGGGGGATTTATTAAAGTTGCAATCAGAAACGGCTTCGAGAGCAAGACAAAATGGAGATTTTAATTTATTGAAATATGTTTCAGAAATAGCAGCTTGTATAAAAATACTTCATTGTTTAGAACTTCTGCAAACACAAGGGATAAAAACACTTTCAAAATTTTTTGAAAAACTTAAAGGACAATATTACAAAGTAAAAGCAACCAAAGGACTTCTTAATGATTCAAATTTCAGACAGGCTATGAAAAAAACATTCGAACTAGAAGCTAATGGGATTGAGCATCCTAAATTTGAAAAACTTCCTGAGCTGATAGATGAAAATTCCAAAACAATTGTTTTCACAAATTATAGAAACACAGTAAATAATATAATAAATAGTTTAGAAAAACATTCAAAAATAATTCCTATAAAATTTATAGGACAAAGAAAGGGTATGAGTCAAAAAGAGCAGATAAAAACTCTTGAAAAATTTAAAAGGGGTAATTACAATGTGTTAGTAAGTAGTAGTATTGGAGAAGAAGGATTAGACATACCTGAAGTTAAAAAAGTTATATTTTTTGAACCTATACCTAGTGCATTAAGAACTATTCAAAGACGTGGAAGAACAGCTAGACGTTCTCCAGGAGAAGTCGTATTGTTAATAACCAAAGATACTATAGATGAAAAATATTATTGGGTGTCATTTCATAAAGAAAGAAAAATGAATAATGCATTAAAAGAAATAAAAAAACGTATTAATAATCCACAAAGGAGACTTGGAGATTTTGGAAAATAAAATAAAAATAATTGTTGATTCGAGAGAAATGCGTTCAAATGTAGTCAAAAAGCTTTATGAAATGGGGGTACAAATAGAAGCTAAAAGACTTCCTGTTGGAGATTTTTTACTTTCGAAAGATGTTTGCATTGAAAAAAAAACTGTTAGTGATTTTCTTCAATCTTTGATGGATAATCGATTGTTTGAACAATCTAAGAATATGGTTTCTAATTTTGAAAAACCTATAATAATTCTTGAGGGTATAGATGACATATATACTGAAAGAAAGATTCATCCTAATGCGATAAGAGGTGCTATTTGTTCGCTTTCAGTAGATTACAAAATACCAATAATAGAATCTAGTGGGGAAGAAGAGACTGCAATTTTTCTTCATATGATTGCTGAACGAGAGCAAATTGGAAAAAATAAATTAGTTAAGTTGAGAGGGGAAAGAAAGCCCTTAAACAAAAAAGAAATAAAAGAATATGTGGTGTCTAGCTTTCCGGGTGTTGGCAGACAAACTGCTCAAAACATACTTAAACATTTTAAAACAATTAAAAAATTTATTAATTTTGAAAAAAAAGAAAAAAAAAAAGTTAAGAATGTAGGTTCAAAAACAATTAAAAGAATAAAAAAAATTCTTGAAGAGGAATATGAAAAATAAATGTTTAATTGTAGGTGTAGACCCAGGTATAAAAATAGGTTTATGTGCAATTGATTTAAATATAAAAATAATTTTATATGATACAATTAG